>JBAUCP010000492.1:0-12752 GCA_049677625.1 Occallatibacter sp.
GCACGGGCAAGGCCAGGCTGTGCAGACCACGCCTGCGACGCAGGGACAAGCAAACTCCACTTCGCCGCAGATGCAGGCGATCACGGCGCACGGCGCAACGCATGAAGCTCCTGACGTGAATGGCCGAACGGCCGGCAGCGGGGCAGGAACTCACGCGAGCGAGGCGCCGGCTCAGGTGGAGAGCAACGAGAGCGCGACGGCTGCGGGGATCAATACGGCGAACGTGATTCAAAAGATGAACGAAACCGAGATGCGGGTAGGGATGCACTCGGCCGACTTCGGAGAGATTTCCATCCGCACCTCAGTTTCGCAGCAGCAGATGATGGCGCAGATCTCCGTCGACCACGGCGACCTGGGCAAGGAAATCTCGGCTCATATTCCGGCAATGGAAGCAAAGCTCGGCGGCGAGTTTGGGCTTCGCGCAGTGGTCCAGGTGAATCAGAGCGGAATGTCGTTTGCCGGCGAGCGCGGCTATTCACCGCAAAGAGAGCAAAGATCGTCTACGCAGCCGCTGCAGGCTGAGGGAGTTCCGGCAGTTGCGGAGATCGACAGCGCAGCTCCGCGAGTGGCGGCGCTTGCAAGCGATGGATATCGATTGGATATCAGGGCATAGAGAATTTTTCTTCACGAGAGGAAAGAACCATGAATGTACAAGGATTCAGCCCGATGATGAGCGCGCCGATGCAGGCGCAGACGGCCAACACAAACGCCGCCTCGGGATCAAGCAGCACGAGCAGCAGCACGGATTCCATGTCGTCCAGCGATCTTCAGACCACGTTCCTCAACCTTTTGGTCACGGAGCTGCAAAACCAGGATCCGACCCAGCCCGTCGATCCGACCGAGATGGTGGGCCAGATGGTCTCGCTGAACCAGCTCGATCAGCTCATCTCCATTAACCAAACGCTCTCGTCTCTGACCTCGTCGCCAACGAGTTCCACGAGCACAGACGCAGCGCAATCTTCGCAAGCTGCAGGTCAACCGAGCACAGACGCAGCGCAATCCAATTCGGTTGTGCAGCAGCCCGCCACAGCTTTCCAGGGAGCGCAGGCTTATACCGGTGCACCCGCATCCGGGTCCTTGATGAACCTTTATGGCAACATCGGCGCTTCGGCCCCAAGTACCAACCACTTTACCGCCGCAGGAGGCAGATAAAATGTCAGCATTCTCAATTCCTCTTTCAGGACTGGCAGCCAGCGCCGATTCGCTGAATGTCATTGCCAACAACCTCGCCAACCTCAACACCGACGGCTACAAAGACGAGAATCTGAACTTCTCCGACGTCTTCAACCAGATGCAGAGCGTCTCAGGCAATGGCGACCCCATCCAGTTCGGATCGGGCGTGGGAGTTGAAGGCGAAACCTCGAATTATGCAGACGGAACCGTGTCATCTACCGGCGAAGCCTCCAACATGGCGTTGCAGGGCAACGGATTTTTTGTGGTGCAAGATCAGACCAACGGCCAAGAGAGCTTCACGCGCGATGGCGACTTCACGGTCAACTCGCAGGGCCAGCTCTGCACGCCTCAAGGCCAGTTGGTGATGGGCTACCCAGCCGTGAACGGTCAGATCTCCACCAGCACGGCGCTCGCGCCGATCAGCGTGAATCAGGCGAGCAACATTCCGGCCACGGCAACGTCGAGTTTCCAAATGAACACCAACCTGGACGCCAGCGCGGCAGCCGGAGCCACTTTCAGCTCGCCCATCACCGTGTACGATTCGCTTGGCACGTCGCATGTGCTGACGGTCCAGTACACAAACACGGGCGCGAATACGTGGAGCTACAACATCACCATTCCCGGCTCGGATGTGGGCGCGGCCGGCACGTCGCAAACCGTCGGCTCCGGCACGCTGAGCTTCAACTCATCCGGCAACCTGACCTCACCCTCGTCGCCCATCACCGGCATCAACATCACCGGACTGGCGGACGGCGCCGCGAATATGAGCCTGAGCTGGAACCTGACCGGGTCCGGCGGCACGCCCACTCTTACGCAGCAGGACTCGACCAGCGCAACCTCAGCGACCACGCAGAACGGCTACGGCGTGGGCACGCTCACCGGCTACTCGGTTCTGCCGGACGGCACCGTGCAGGGCCAGTTCAGCAACAACCAGACGTTGGCCCTGGGCCAGGTGGCGGTGGCCGGCTTTGCCAATGTGCAGGGGCTCTCGCAGTTGGGCGGCAACGATCTGCAGGCCACGTTTGCCTCGGGCGCTCCAGTCATCGGACAGGCAGGGGCGGGCGGCAATGGCACCATCACCGGCGGCGCGGTGGAGGAGTCGAACGTGAGCCTCTCCACCGAGTTCGCCAACATGATCGTTGCGCAGCAGGGCTATGAGGCGAACGCCAAGGTCCTCACTACCATGGACCAGGTTTCGCAGGCTACCATCCAGCTCATTTCGTAAAGCTGGCGCATCGATTCGCTGGTTAACGAACGATTAGAGACTTCCGCCGCGGGTCAACCTGCCCCGGCGGAAGCTCGCGGGCCCGCCCGCGTTCTCATCGCTGTCTCACCCGATGCGGGGTCATTCCGACCCCCTCACATCTCTACGCAAGTAGCTGAAAGCACATGGCCTGTGCGCATTCCAGGCGGGCTTTCGCGGCTCTGTGCGCCCGGCTTCAATTCCGGCATCCCAATTGCATTTACCTCTGCGCAATCGCTCCATTCAGTGTGTTTCGCGTAGCCGGCAGCGGAAACTCCGGCCCGGCAAGAACCGCACAAATGGAGCCAGGAGCAGGCCGGAACATGAGCACCGCTGCACAAAACTTTGAGCCCAGACCTACCGAGGCGCCCGCACCCGTTGAGGCGCCGAGCACCACCGATCTGCTCGACACCATGCCGTGGCTGCCCTGCACACTGTCGCTTGAAGTACCGGTGGTGCGGTTTACGATCGGCGACCTTCTCGCGCTGACCAAGGGCTCGATTGTGGAGACCGCCTGCCACCACACCAGCGACGTTCCGCTGCGTGTCAATCAACTTCTCATCGGCTGGACGGAGTTTGACGTGATCGGCGACCGCCTGGCCGTAAGGATTACGGAACAGGCATGACTTCATCGCTACCCATTCAGCAGCCCTCCCTCTGCACCGCGCCGCGGGCAGACGTCGAATTGCCGATGGCAAGCACGTTTGCCCGGACGCTGCGCACCTTCGCCGAACGGGAGCAGTTGGATCTCTCGCAGACATTCGTCTCCACTGTACCGGCGCCTCAAGAGAGAAAAGGCCCGAAGCCGGTCGGTTCGCCGCTGACAGCCGGCATCTCGAAGAAGAAAGAGACGAAATTGCAGGAGCCCGCGCAGCCGGCGAAAGAGCCTGTGGTGAACGAGGCCCCAGCGCCTCCGCTCACCGGCGGACTGCTGATTCGTGGGTTGGCCTGGCTCAAAAAGAACAACAAGTTTGCCGCGGCCAAGCAACTGCGCGTGGCCGAAACCGTTTCGCTCGGAGAGAAAAGGTTCGTCTCCGTGATCCAGGTGGATGGGCAGAAGTTTTTGATTGGCGGCGGATCGCAGGGAGTCACGCTGCTCACGCAACTGGGCGCTGCGCAGGCCGCGGCAGAAGCGCTGCAAACGATTGCAAACGCCGGGGAGCAGTTGAAATGAGTTTTCGCTCCTCAGGCCGGCGCTTCGCGATGATTGCGTCGCTGTTTGTCGTTATCAGCGCGGCTGCGCCTGCACTGGCTGCTCCCGCGGCGGCAAGCGCCGCTGCATCTGAATCTGCAGATACCGTGAGCCTGCCCAGCCCGGCTGCCCCGGCGGCTAACAACACCAGCGCGGGACTGCAGATTCAGGGACTGCCGGGCGCGAATGTGCCGTGGTCGATCGTGATCATGCTCACGGCGTTGACGCTGATCCCTTCGATTCTGCTCTGCGTCACGCCCTTCGCGCGGCTATTGATTGTCTTTCATTTCCTGCGCCAGGCCCTGGGGCTGCAGACCACGCCGTCGAACCAGACACTGATCGGCCTCTCGCTGATTCTTACGTTTTTCTTGATGCAGCCGGTCGGCGCCCAAATCTATCAGACTGCGGTTCTGCCGATGCAGGCGGGAAAAATCACCGCCATGCAGGCATTCGACCTCGGCCAGGCGCCGCTGCGCAAGTTCATGGTTCACTACGTGCGCGAGAAAGATGTGGCGCTGTTTATCGACCTGGCCAAGGAGCCGCGGCCGGCCTCCGCGGACGATCTCTCGATGCGCGTCCTGCTGCCCGCATATATATTGTCGGAGCTCAAGGCCGGCTTTCAGATCGGCACAGTACTGTTTCTTCCGTTTCTGATCGTGGATATGGTCGTGGCTTCCATTACAACCTCGGTGGGCATGCTGCAACTGCCGCCAGTGGTGATTTCAACCCCGCTCAAGCTGCTGCTCTTCCTGATGGTGGATGGCTGGCACCTTTTGATCGGCTCATTGATGAGGAGTTTCAACTAACCCTATGGATGTGGATCAGGTTGTATTGCTCGGACGCACGGTGCTTGAAGAGGTGGTCATCCTGGCCGGCCCCATTCTGCTGGTTGCCATGGCGGTGAGCCTGCTGGTGAACGTCGCCCAGGTTTTGACCTCACTGCAGGACACCACCATCTCCTCCGTTAGCCGGCTGCTGGCGACGGGCGCGGCGCTCTTCTTCACCATGCCATGGATGTGGCGGCACCTTTCACACATGACGCTTAACATGCTTTCGGACTTTCACGTTTACCTGCAATGATCGAGATACCTCTCATTCCGGCCATCACCGCGGCGCTCACCATTGGTGTGCGACTGACTGGGCTTATGCTCTTTGCGCCGTTCTTCGGCAGCTCGATCATTCCTGCGCGCGTCAAGGCCGTCTTCGTGATTGCGCTCACCGCACTGCTGTTTCCCTCAGTGGAGCGCGCAATCGTTGTGCCTACGCTTGGCGGATGGCCGATGCTGATCGTCACCGAATTTATGATCGGCGTCGGGATGGGCATCGCAACCAACATTGTCTTTGACGCGGTTCAGCTCACCGGACAGGTTCTGGGCGTGCAGATGGGCTATTCACTGGTGAACATCCTCGATCCGCAATCGCAGGTCGACACGACCGTCGTCGCGGTCTTTTACCAGAGCATCGTCATGCTGCTGTTTCTGCGCATGGACGTGCACTACTGGCTGCTCCGCGCCGTAGGCAACAGCTTTCTTTATCTGCCGCCGGGTACGGCTCACATCAGCGGCTTGTTTACGCGCGCGATCTTCCAGATTGCCGGCGATATCTTCGGGCTGGGCGTGCAGATCGCCGCGCCGGTTCTGTCGGCCACGCTGGCAGCGGACATCGTTCTTGGGCTGTTGGGCAAGGCATCGCCGCAGATGCCTCTGATGCTGCTCGGCCCCGCGGTCAAAAGCCTTCTCGGCATCGGCATTCTTGCGGTAACGCTGAAGTACTGGCCCGATCTCTTCCGCCGCTTGTTCCTCGAATCCATGTTGAAAGGCGAGCAACTGCTCCACCTGGCGCACTGACACGACTATGGCTGACGCGAGCAAAACAGAAAAACCGACACCGCGGCACAGGAAGCAGGCCCGTGATCGCGGACAGGTCACGCGTTCCCGCGAGCTGAGCGGAGCCTTGTCGATGGTCGCCGTGGCGGGCGTGGTCTGGTTCATGGGCCGCCAAGCCGTGCCGGGCTGGACGCTTTATTTCCGCAATGTTCTGGATTCCGCGACCACCGACTCGATTTCGCCCAACGGCCCGCTGCTGTTCTGGACAAGCATTCAGGCCATCCGCTGGGTCTTCCCCATCTTTGCCGCGGGCCTGGCTGTGGCTCTGTTTACAGGGCTCGCGCAGGGCGGTTTTGTGTTTGCGCCCGATGCGCTGACACCCAAGCCCGAGCGCATGAGCCCGGCGGGAAAACTTCGCCAGATGGTTTCGCTCGCCGCGCTTAGCACCATTCTCAAATCGCTGATCCCCTTCAGCGCCATCGTGTGGGTTGGTTACGCGTGCATTCGCAGCCACTGGGGTCAGATTCTCACCAGCTCCTTCGTGGATGTGCGGAGCTTCGCGGGTCTGGCCAGCGGCATCGCGGTTGAAATCTTCTGGAAGAGCGGGCTGGTGCTGGTGGCCTGGGCGGGTGTGGACTACCTGCTGCTGTGGCAGAAAAACGAAGGCGACCTGAAGATGAGCCGGCAGGATATTCGAGACGAGTTGAAGCAGTCGGAAGGAAATCCGGCGAACAAGGCCCGGATTCGGAAGCTGCAGCGGCACAACCGGCGCCGGCAGATGCTCAAGGCCGCGGAGACGGCCACGGTTGTGATTACGAACCCGACACACTATGCAGTCGCGCTCCGCTACGAGGCGAACATGCCGGCCCCGATCGTGGTGGCCAAGGGACTAGACGTTCTGGCCGCGAAGATCAAGGAGATTGCGTGGCTCCACGACATTCCGGTGATGGAGAACCGGCCACTGGCGCAGGCGCTTTATAAGGGCACAGAGGTTGGCGATACCATTCCGGCGGCGCTTTATCACGCAGTCGCGGAGATTCTTGTCATCGTTTACAAGGCACAGGCCGAGCTGAGAGCGCGCGAGGCGCAAAGAAGGGCCGCCTCGTACAGGCGCGTAGAGGGAGCAAGGATATGACGAAGAAGCTGGGACCGCTGCAAACGCTTCAACAATACTCTGACTGGATAATCCCTACCGGCGCGGTGGCGCTGGTTTTTGTCATGCTGGTGCCGCTGCCGGGCTTTATGCTCGATCTTCTGCTCACGTTGAGCATTATGGCCGCGGTGTTGGTGCTGCTTACCGCCATCCAGGTGCAGCGCCCGGTGCAGTTCTCGGTGTTTCCAAGCCTCATTCTTCTGCTTACGCTGATGCGCCTGGCTCTGGATCTGGCCAGCACGCGGCGCATTCTGCTGCACGGAAACGAGGGTCCCGCAGCGGCTGGAAAAGTGATCGAGGCATTCGGGCAGTTCGTTGTCGGCGGCAACTACATCGTGGGATTCGTCATCTTCCTTGCGTTGATCGCCATCCAGTATCTGGTGGTGAGCCACGGCGCCGTTCGCACCGCCGAGGTCACGGCCCGCTTCACACTCGACGCCATGCCCGGCAAGCAGATGGCGATCGACTCCGATCTGAACACCGGCTTGATCAATGCCGATCAGGCCCGCCAGAGGCGTGACTTGGTGGCGCGCGAAGCCGAGTTCTGCGGCTCGATGGATGGCGCTGCCCGCTTCTCACAGAGAGATTCGCTGGCCACCATCCTGATCATGGCCATCAACATCATCGCCGGATTTCTCATCGGCGTATTTCAGCAGGGCGTGCCGTTCCAGGAGGCTCTCAAGACGTATACGATCCTTACCGTCGGCGATGGGCTGGTCGCGATCATTCCCTCCCTGCTGGTTTCGGTAGCGGGCGGCATCGTGGTGACGCGCGCGGCCTCCGATCACTCTCTCGGTACGGATATCGGCAAGCAGGTGTTCAAAACTGCGCGTCCACTGTGGATTTTGGGCGGAGTGCTTCTGGCTCTGGCCGTGATTCCCGCCATGCCCAAGATTCCGTTCATCGCGCTGGGCGGATTATCGATGTTTGCGGCGTGGAAGATGAAGCCCGCAGCTGAGGCAGAAGCGGCCAAGCAGGAGAAAGCCGCTGCGCAGAAGACAGGCGTGCCCGCCATTGACCCGATGGACGCAGTGATGAAGCTCGATGAGCTGATGCTTGAAGTGGGCGTGGGTCTGGTTCCGCTGGTTGACGCAAAGCAAGGCGGCCAACTGCTGGCGCGAGTGAAATCTCTGCGCAAGAATCTTGCGCAACAGCTTGGATTTCTGGTTCCCTCGATTCATATCACCGACAATCTTTCTCTCAAGGAACGGGAATATGTGATTTATCTGCGTGGCGTGGAGATTGCGCGGTGGGAGCTGCGGCGCGATCGGCTGCTGGCCGTGAACTCGAATCCCAAACCGGGCGACCTGCAGGGCCAGGAGACGCGCGAGCCGGCCTTCGACTCGCCCGCAAAATGGATCACTCCGGACCTGCAGGCACAGGCCATCGCCGCTGGATACGCGGTCGTAGACCATACATCGGCGTTGGCGGCGCACCTCTCCGAGCTGATCAAGCAGAATGCGCACGATCTGCTCACGCGGCAGGAGACCAAACGCCTTGTGGACCGGCTCGCCGACTCGCATCCCAAGCTGGTGGAAGAGCTGACGCCGAAGCTCATGAGCCTGGGCGAAGTGCAGAAGGTTCTGCAGCAATTGCTCCGGGAGCAGGTCTCGATCCGCGACCTGGGCTCGATTCTCGAAACGCTTGTAGAGACCGCGGCGACCAACAAGAATCCCGTAATTCTTGTGGAAGCCGCGCGGCATGCGCTGGGGCGGGCGTTGATTCGGCCGCTGCTCGACGAACGCGGCCGGTTGAAGGTGGTCACGCTGGACAGCTCGATCGAAGAGGAGTGCGCGCGCACGCCTTCGCAGAGCCTGCAGCTCGGCTCCGGAGGCGCGTTGCAGATCTCCGTGGCGCGCAAAGTGCTGGACGGTCTGCGCGCGATGCTCGGCGATCAGATTGCCACGGCTCCTCCGATTTTGCTCTGCGCCTCTCCGGGGCGCTTTTATCTGCGGCGCTATCTGGAGCCGTTCATACCCAGGATTGTGGTGATCTCGCCATCGGAGATTCCGCCGATGACGCAGGTCATGTCACTCGGATCGGTGCGATGAATACACGAATTTTTATCTTCGATTGCAATGAGGTGGATCAATGACTGCGGCAGAACTGGCCTATAAAAAGAGCGCTGCTCACACGTGCGGCAGCGACGAACTTGTGATTCAGGAGTTGACGCAGGTCTACTATATTGCCGCGCGCATCCGCGAGCGGCTCCCGCAGCACGTCGACCTGGAGGACCTGGTCAGCGCCGGCGTCGTAGGACTGATCGAAGCCAGCCGCAGCTTCAACGAAGCCAAGAATGCGCAGTTCAAGACGTTTGCCAAGTTTCGCATTCGCGGCGCCATTCTCGACAGCTTGCGCGAGATCGACTGGGGCTCGCGGCTGATGCGCAGGCGCGGGCGTGAGATCGCAGAGGCAACCGCGAAGCTCGAAGCCAGGCTGGGGCGCAAGCCGGCTGAGGCGGAGATTGCGGCGGAGATGAATTTCGATATCGACTATCTTCGCAGGATCACGGCGCAACTGGATGTGCTGCACATTACGAATCAGCGGGCGGTTGCCTCAGAGGACAGTTCGGATACGATCGACTTGATTGAAGGGGCCCCCGACCTGGACGACCCCAGTGCGTTCGACCTGTGCCTTAAAGGCGAGATGCGAGCCCATCTGGCAGAGGCCATCTCCAAGCTCAGCGAGAGGGAACAGTTGATTCTTTCTCTCTATTACCGCGAAGAACTCACCATGAAGGAAATTGCCAAAGTTGTGGGCGTAGCGCTTTCGCGCGTGTCGCAGATCCGGGAAGCGACCGTGCTGAAGCTGCGCAAAGCGCTTGCCCATGTACAGGAGCGTCCGCAATCCAGACAGTCGGCTGCGGATGTTTATGCCGAGCAGGTTTAACGCGAACAGGATACCGAGATGACCGATAGCAGACGACAGACAAAACCAGGCGAACAGGAAAAGCAGCGCACCGTGGTGAACTGCAACTTTCGCTCAGCGGGCCGGCTCTCCAACGAGAACGCTCGCTCGCTGACTTCCATTCACGAGACCTATGCGCGGCATCTGGCCACCGCGCTCGACGCCTACCTTGGAACGGGGATCGAGGTGAAGCTGAGCGGGCTCGAGCAGCTTCCCATCAAGGAGCACATCGCGACCATCCCTCCGCTCACCTACATTGTTCCCTTTTCGCTGAGCGCCATTCCCGGCGCAACGATCGTGGAGTGTGACATCAACCTGGTCTTCCCCATCGTCGACCTGCTGCTGGGCGGCGCCGGCGGGCCGGGAAGCGGGCCACGGGAACTGTCGGAGATCGAAGAAGAGATCATGCAGGATGTGATTCTGCTGATGGTGCGGCAGGCAGAGAACACGTGGCGCTTGCCCGATATGCCGCTGGCCGCGAACCGGCGGGTTAAGGCCTCCGTGCTGCACCAGTATTGCCCGCCGACCGAGAAGGTCGCCTGCGTGAAGTTCGAGGTCGATATCTCCGGCACGATCGGGACATTTCAACTGGTGTTTCCCGCGGCATTTCTCAACCTGCTCATCCAGCAGGTAAAGCTGGATCAACCGCAGAAGAAAGGCAGCGTGCGTTTCTTCCCCAGGCCGTCGATCCGGGAGCGCATTCTGGATTGCGATGTGGAGGTTGCCGCGGAGTTACAGGGGCTGAGGGTTGCCGTGCGCGACCTGCTCGCTCTCTTGCCGGGGAGCGTGCTCAAGCTTCGAGCGCCGGTGCGCACTCCGGGCATGCTGACCGCCGGCGGTCAGGGAGTGTTCGAAGCGACGCCGGTAAGAAACGGAGTGCAAAAAGCGGCTCAACTGGGCCGCCGCCTGTCAACCACTAACTGGGAAAGGGTGTAAGAGAAATGGAAAATCAAAATAAGATCGCGGTGCGTGCGTTTGCTGCTGAGTTGGCGGGCGCTGTTTCTGAATCAATTGGCAAGGCCATCGGCTCTCCCTGGCCGCTTGAGGTGGTAGACGCAGATCAGCCGCCGGAGAGAAGAGAACAGCCGGTGCAGTTCAGCCTGAAGCTGGATGGCGGGCTGCGCGGCCAGTGCTTCATCGAGTTCTATGAGCCACAGGTCTCCGAACTGGTTCGAAAGCTGAGCGGCCACAATGCCGATGCCGTCAGCGAAGAACAGGCCAGGGCATTGGCCGCCGTGATCTCCTCGTCCACCGCGGCGCTGGGTCAGTCGCTCTCATCGCAGTATGGAGAGCTCTCGTTCAAAGTCGATTGCGTCTCCGGCCTGGCCTTTGGCGGCATGTTCGTGGTTCCGCTGGCAGCGGCGGGCGGCGGGCCGGACGCCGCGGTCCTGCTCTATTTCGATGGCCAGTTGCTGGATGCCCTGTCATCCGCCGCTGCGGGCGACGAGGATGCGGATTCGGCCAAGCGGCTGTTTCATCCGGCGAATCTCAAGCTGGTAATGGATGTGGAGCTGAACGTAACGCTCAGGTTTGGGCAGCGCCAGTTGCCGTTGCGCGAAGTGCTGGAGCTGACGAGCGGCTCGGTTGTCGAGCTGGACCGGCTGGTTGACGAGCCGGTGGAGCTGCTGCTGGATGGCAAGCTGGTGGCGCGCGGCGAGGCCGTGATCGTCGATGGTAATTATGGCCTGCGCGTTACCGAGATTCCGCAGGCCGTGGAAACTCATTTTCTTCGCTAAACTCCCGAGGAGCCGATTCCGATGAACCTCTCTTTGAAGTCTCTTCTGCCTCCGCGCGACCTGGGATGGAACCGCGCGCGCGCGGTGTGCGCGCTGGCCGAGTGCCACAACAAGCTGCTCACCAAGTACGTTCCGGGCAACCGCACCGGCCTGTTTGTGGGCGACCACTGGTATTGCTCGCCGGACTGCTTCGCCATGGGCTCGCGCAACCTGCTGGCTTCCCTTTCGAGCGGATGCGTGGTGGAAATGCCGCGCAATCCGCGGCTTTCGCTGGGGCTGGCGCTGCTGTCAAAGGGCTACCTGACCGAGGATCAGTACCGGTCCGCGGTGATGCGCAGCGAGCGCCGCGGTGAGTCGCTCGAAACTACGCTGATGGAGCGCGGATTTGTCAGAGAGAAGCAGTTGTCCGCGGCGCGCGCCGCGCAGTGGGGATATCCGGTGCTTGCGCACGAGTTGAGCGGCCTGACTGTGGAGGCCGATCTTCCCGCCTCGTTGCTGCGGGCCTACCGGGCAGCGCCCATTCACTACTCCGGAAAGCCCAAAAGGCTGGTTCTTGGATTCGTCGATCGCGTGGAGCACGGGCTCCTGCAATCCATCGAACAGATTACCGGCTGCCGTGCCGAGCCCTGCTTCATCACGCCAGCTGAGTTCGAGGAGCAGATGGAGCGGCTGACGGTTGCGTCCGGCTACCAGGAAGCGGCCGTTGACGATCCGGGGACCCTGGCGCAGATGGGCCGGACCCTGGGCGGCTGGGCCGTAGAGATTGCGGCGCAAGAGGCCAGTTTTGCCAAGTGCAACTCCTCAGCATGGGTCAGAATTTCAGGAAAACGCGGAACGGTGGACGTAATCTTTGCGCTGAAGAATGCGCTCGCTGTCAACAGGGTGAAGGTTTCCACAAGGGTGCCGGAAGTAACTGTAAGCCTGGGCTAGACGAATCGGCCGCAGTTGCCGATAGATAGCCCAGGTGACGATACAGTGTTGAAGACGGGCGTAATCGAATTCCCTACCGGCCGCTGCATCCTGGTTGAACCTTGGCGCACTCATGAGGAGAGCGCCGACAACCTTCCCGACCTTCCGGTTTTGCCGGAGACGCTGCTGGCCATGGAACTTCAGCTCCAGAACAGTTGCGTAGACCTGCGCGCGTTCTCTGAAGCAATACTTGAAGACCTGGGCGCTATCCTTCAGATTTTGCGCATGGCGGGACGCGAGTATGGCGCAGCCGACGACCGCCCCATTCGCATCGAGGATTGCATCTGCGACTTTGGACCGGCCGCATGCTTCGATGCCGTGGCGCGTGGAGCAGTGGCCCGCAGCTTTCAACGGCGTGCCGTCTCTGATATCTGGGCCCATGCGCGGGAGATCGCGAAGAATGCAAAGCATCTGGCGGAAGCGATTCCCTGGGCGATCAGCCCCGATCAGGCTTACATGGCCGGAATGCTGCACGGCATCGGCTCATTGCCCTCTGTGCTTGGCTGGGATTGGAGCGAGGCCTCCTGCGACCGCGCTCAGACCGGGCTCAAGC
>JBAUCP010000493.1:0-3910 GCA_049677625.1 Occallatibacter sp.
CCATTGGGTGGAAACGCATCCGCCGGGCACGGGCCGGTGTAGCCGTCTTCCCCGGTGTCGCGCGTAGGGAACCTGCCCTGCCAGATGTTGCACATATGCTTGCCGCCGGGCGTGAGTTCGTCACCCCAGGAGTAGAGCCTCTGCTCCAGGCCGCCGCGGGCCGCGTACTCCCATTGCGCCTCAGTGGGCAAACCCTTGCCGGCCCATTGCGCGTAGGCGGCCGCATCGTTCCACGATACGTGCACCACAGGATGATTCGCGCGGTCATCGACGTTCGAGCCCGGGCCTTCAGGATGTTTCCAGCAGGCTCCGCGAACCTTACACCACCAGGGCGCTGCGGCTACGGTGTCCTCCACCATTGCCTTGAATCGGCTCTGCGGAATGTGCGCCCAGAAGACAAACGACCAGTTGAATTTTTCCGCCTCAGTCTGGTAGCCGGTAGCGTCCACGAAAGCTCTGAAGTCGGCATTGGTGACCGGAAAAACATCAATCGCGAAGGGCGAAAGAGTAACCGGCCGCACCGGCCCTTCACCGTCGGCTGGAAATCCACCGGCGTAGTCGGTGCCCATGAAAAATGTACCGCCCGGCAAAGTGACCATGGGCCGCGCGACGTCGGGAGTTGTGCTTGAAGCGGCTTCAGCAACGGACTCGCAAGCGCAATGCGATTCCTCGCCGCGTTCGGCGCTGGGTGCGCAGCAGCCTTTTGTTGGGACTGTCTCGTCGCTTCGCGTGGCTTCGAGATTGGAGATCTCCGGCGTCATCGTCTCCTATTATTACTCCGCTGCCGCGCGGTTTCTGCGGCTGGGTTAATATGGCTGGAATATGACGCGACTGATCCGGCTCAATGCGCGCCCGAAAGCGATCGATGAGGAGATGCGTGCCCAGACGAAAGAGAGAAACGTCTGCGGGAGTTTGCTACCTAGGGCGTATCGATCTCGCACCGTAACGTTTCTCGCGGGCGCCCTCCTTCTTTATGCCGCTTCGCCGGCGCAGACACGTTCCGCCAGCGCCGCGAAGCCCGCGAACGGCTGGGCCATTGCCATTCACGGCGGGGCGGGCGAGAGCGAGTGGGAACAGATGGACCCGGCCACCGCTGCTGCTTATCACGCCTCGCTGGCCCGAGCGCTGGCGGCGGGGTCGGACGTGCTGAAGCGCAATGGCAAGGCGCTCGATGCGGTAGAAGCTGTCGTGGAAGTGCTTGAGGACGACCCGCTCTTCAATGCGGGTCGCGGCTCGGCATTTGCCGCTGACGGCGCCAACGAGATGGATGCGGCGCTGATGGATGGCGCCACGCTGGCCGCGGGCGCTGTGGCCGATGTGCACTTTACGCGGCATCCCATTGCGCTGGCCCGCGCGGTGATGGAACATACGCCTTACGTGATGATGGTCGGCAGCGGCGCGGACGCTTTTGCGCGTGCACAGGGCATCGAACAGGAACCGCCTTCGTACTTCTTTACCGAGATGCGCTGGCGGGAGTTCGTGGGAATCATGAAGTCCAGCGGAAGACCCATTCCGCCGCGCCCGCAAGGCGTGCCACCAGAGGGTGGTCAGGGCGGCGCGGCTGCGCTCTCGCACCCAATCTTTGCACATCGCTTTGGCACCGTGGGAGCCGTGGCCCGCGACAGCGAAGGACATCTTGCCGCGGCTACTTCAACGGGCGGCATGCAGGGCAAGCTGCCGGGACGCGTGGGCGATTCGCCGCTGATTGGCGCGGGCACTTATGCAAGCGACCGCTCCTGCGCGGTGTCGGGAACCGGCGTCGGCGAGTATTTCATCCGGCTCACGCTGGCGCGCGAGGTCTGCACGCTGGTGGAAGAGGGTAAGACACCGCAGCAGGCTGCCGACGAGATGATTCACCAACAACTGCCCGCGCTGAAAGGCGGCGAGGGCGGCGTGATCGTGATTGCACCCAATGGCGATCCGGTTTGGAGCTCGAACACGCTGGGCATGTTCCGGGCGCGCGAGGAGGAAGGCCGCGCACCTGAGGTTTACGTGAAGTAGAATCCTGGCGCGCTGTGCGAGCGTCATCAGAACTCCTCTCCGAAGGCGACCTCTCCCGGAACCGCGCTCTGGTACGCGGAGACGCGGCGCTCAAAAAAGTTCGCCAGCTCCTGCACATCCTGAAGGTCCATGAACGAAAAGGGATTTTTTACGCCGAAGACCGGAGCGATTCCCAGCCGCTGCAGGCGCGCGTCGGCAACGTAGCCAAGATACTGGCGCATGTCGCGCAGCGAAAGCCCCGCAACGCCGCCCGACAGCAGGTCCTCGGCAAACTGCGTCTCGGCATCCACGGCCTCGCGCAGCATTTCCACGATCTGGCTCTCAAGATCGGCATCCCATAAATCGGGCTCCTGCGAACGCACGACCTTGACCACCTCAAAGGCAAACTCCAGGTGGCAGCTTTCATCGCGGAAGACCCAGTTGGTGCCGACGGCGAGCCCGTGCAGCAGTCCCTTGGAGCGCAGAAAGTAGACGTAGGCGAACGCGGCGAAAAAGAACAGGCCCTCGATGCACGCGGCAAAACAGACTAGGTTGAGCAGAAACTCGCGGCGCTGCCCGCGCGTTTCGAGCTGATCGAGCTGTTGGATGGAGTCCATCCACTTCATGCAGAAGGCGGCTTTTGTCGAGATGGAGGGAATATTCTCGACGGCGGCAAATGCGGCGGCTCGCTGTTCGGGGTCGGGCACGTAGTTGTCGAGCAGCGTCAGGTAGAACTGCACATGAACCGCCTCTTCAAAGAGCTGGCGCGAGAGATAGAGCCGCGCCTCGGGCGAGTTGACGTGCTTGTAGAGGTTGAGCACCAGATTGTTCGAGACGATGGAGTCGCCGGTGGCGAAGAATGTCACCAGGCGCTGGATCAAATGAACCTCGGCAGGCGAGAGGCGCTGCTTCAGATCGGCCAGATCGGTCTGAAAATCGACTTCCTCCACGGTCCAGGTGTTCTTGATGCCGTCGCGGAACATGTCATAGAAGACCGGGTAGCGCATGGGC
The DNA here is from genome assembly GCA_049677625.1 of Occallatibacter sp. GTDB lineage: Bacteria > Acidobacteriota > Terriglobia > Terriglobales > Acidobacteriaceae > Telmatobacter. The sequence goes on from JBAUCP010000493.1 coordinate 2,992, forward strand.
CGCAGCGTAAGGCACAGGCCGGGATCGAGGATGTGTTCAGGCGCGGCTACAGACGAGGAAGCGGTATGTACAGACATGGCAGGCTCTCTTTCATTTGATTCGGTTGGCGTGGAAGGCTGACGAGCGGCGTGCGTCAATGCCTATTGGCAGGCTTCGCAGGCGCCTGGATTTTCAAGCGAGCACGCCACCGCGGCGGATGCGCTCTCCATTACCGGCGCCTTGTTGGCTGCGGAGTTTACTGCCACGGTGGTTTTTGAGATGCGCGTGGCGGGACGTGAGCGCAGATAATAGGTGGTCTTCAATCCCTGCTTCCACGCGTACATATACATGGAACTGAGGCGGCCGATGTTGGGCGCCTCCACAAAGAGATTGAGCGACTGCGACTGGTCGATGTAGGCATTGCGCGCGCGAGCCATGTCGATGAGGCTGCGCATGGGAACCTCCCACACCGTGCGATAGATCTGCTTGATGTCATCGGGAAGCTCGGCGATGTTCTGGATCGATCCTTCGGAGAGCTTGAGACGCTGGCGCATGTCGTCATTCCACAGGTTGCGCTGTTTCAGCTCTTCGATGAGGTAACGGTTCACCTGCAGGAATTCGCCGGAGAGAGTCTCGCGCTTGAAGAGGTTGGAGATCTGCGGCTCGATGCATTCGTAGCATCCAGCAATCGAGGCAATGGTTGCGGTGGGCGCAATGGCAATGAGCAGCGAGTTGCGCAGGCCGCAGTTGAGAATCCTTTCGCGCAGTTGTTGCCAGCGCGCGGCGTCGCTGGGCTCCACGCCCCACAGATCAAACTGAAATTGCCCGTGCGCCACGCGCGTGTCAGCAAAGTTGGCGTGCGCGCCTTCCCGCTCCGCCAGCTCGCAGGATGCCGTGAGCGCATGAAAATAGATCTCCTCCTGAATGCGCGCGGAAAGCG
>JBAUCP010000494.1:0-3996 GCA_049677625.1 Occallatibacter sp.
GTCCAAGGTGACCGACCAACTGCTGCGCGCGGCCGCGGCGGCAGCGTTGGGGGATCGCACCGGCGCTCTGGCCATCAGCTCGCGGCTGCGCTCGCGCCACCGCGACACCGCCTGTGACCTGGTCAAGAAGCCTGAGGACGGCGCCGTTCTCATGGACGCCATCTGCCAGGAGTTCGATTCACTGGACGAGGTTCTGCGCGGGTTGGCGGCGCTGCTCGAACTTACGCCGCGCATCTCAGATTTGATTGTCAGCTTCGGCGAGCGCATCTCCAGCCGCATTGTGGCTGCGGCCTTCGTCGAGCGCGGCATTCACGCGGCGCACGTGGATGCGCGCGAAGTGATCATCACCGGCTCCGAATTTCAGAAGGCCGCGCCGCTTGACCACCTGATCGAGGCGCGCGCGCAGGAGAAGCTTGTCCCGCTGGTCGAGAAGCACAAGGTTCCGGTGATGGGCGGCTTCATCGCGTCAAATGAAGCCGGCACTACCACCACGCTGGGCCGCGGCGGTTCAGACTATACCGGCGCGCTGGTCGGCGGCGCGCTGAACGCTGAGGCCATCGAGATCTGGACCGATGTAGACGGCATCATGACCACCGATCCGCGCATCTGCCCCGACGCGCTGCGGGTGAAGATCGTGAGCTTTGAAGAGGCCGCGGAGCTGGCCTACTTTGGCGCCAAGGTGCTGCATCCGGCCACCATTCTGCCGGCGGTGAAGAAGAACATTCCGGTGCTGGTGCTGAACAGCCGCAACGCCAAGTGCGAGGGCACGCGCATCGCCTCGCTGGCGCCGCATTGCAAGAGCCCCTTCAAGTCGATTGCGGTGAAGAAGAAGCTGAGCATCATCGATGTGGTGGCCAGCCGCATGCTGATGACCCACGGCTATCTCAGCCAGATCTTCGCCATCTTCGACAAGCACAAGTGCGCGGTGGACATGGTTTCGACCAGCGAGGTCAGCGTGTCGCTCACCGTGGACTCGAATTCGAGCCTGCCGGAGATTGCGGCCGACCTGAGCCAGTTGGCGGACGTGAAGTACGAAGGCAAAAAGGCACTCATCTGCCTGGTGGGCGAGGACATTCGCGGCAAGAGCGGAATGGCGGCGCAGGTGTTCAATGCGGTGCGCCACGTGAACGTGCGCATGATCTCGCAGGGCGCAAGCGAGATCAACATGAGCTTCATGATCGAGGAAGACGACGCCGACGAAGCAGTGCGTTCGCTGCACGCAGCGTTTTTCCAGGACCCCGATCCGGCGATCTTCGATGTGGAAGCGAGAAACAGCGGGCAGTGAACAGTGGACAGTGGTCAGTGAACAGTGGACAGTGAGTGCTCCGTTGAGATTCAATCGGTTCCCGCGGTTGCGTTCCTGGTCCAGGATTGAGATAACTTGAATGCGGGATAACGCATTATTTTGGGAAACGCTAGGCCTTTTCTATGGTGCAGTCATTCCGAGATTTGCTGGTCTGGCAGCGCTCGATGGAGTTGACAGTCGTCATTTACCGTCTTTCTGGCCGGTTCCCGCGCGAAGAAATGTATGGACTCACCAGCCAGATGCGGCGCTCTGTGGTGTCGATACCGTGCAATATCGCAGAGGGACAAGGCAGGAATAATACCGGCGAATTCCGTCAGTTTCTCGGAGTCGCGCGAGGATCAAATTCTGAGCTGCAGACGCAGATCGAAATCGCCCGCAGATTGCAGTTGGCAGATTCCGAAGTGCTCGATGAAGCGGAAGGCCTTTCCCACGAAGTAGGGAAGATGTTATTTTCCATGCTGGAATCACTTAAGAACACTAGCCACTGACAACTGTCCACTGTCCACTGTCCACTGTTCACTGTTCACTGAGGAACCATGCTCATTCTCGTACTCGGCAAAGGAAAGACCGGCTCGCTCGTGGCTGAGGTGGCGCGCGAGCGCGGCCACGGCGTGCGCGCGCTCGACATCTATGAGAACCAGCACGCCTCGGCGCTGACGGCTCCGAATCTGGCCGGCGTGGACGTGATCGTGGACTTCACCGCGCCCGAAGCAGCGGTTGAGAACATACGCGCGGTGCTTGCGCTCGGCGGCCGCATCGTGGTGGGCACCACCGGCTGGTACGCCAAGCTCGAGGACATGAAGGCGCTGGCACGCAAACGCGGCGGCGGCCTGCTCTACGGGACCAACTTCTCGATGGGCGTGCAGAAGCTCTTCCGGCTCACGGCCGAGCTGGCCAGGCTGGAGGGCTACAGCTACTCGATTGCCGAGACGCACCATACATCGAAGCTCGACGCACCCTCCGGCACTGCGCTCACGCTCAAAGAGATTATCCAGGCCGCGCAGCCCGGCGCGGAGATTCCGGTTACCTCGAATCGAGTGGGCGACGCCAAGGGCGAGCATATTGTGACGGCGAAGAGCGATGTGGACACGATCGAAATCCGGCACGACGCGCACAGCCGGCGTGGCTTCGCAATCGGCGCGGTGCGGGCGGCCGAGTGGCTCCACGATAAATCCGGGGTGTGGGAGTTCCGGGAGATCTTCGATCAGCTTTAACTACTGCACGGTGAGCGCGACCGTTGCCGCCGGGGCTGTCGCCGAGCCCGAGGCGCCGGTTACGGTGATGGTGTAACTTCCCGCCGTGGTGGCGGGAGGACCGACGACGGCGCTGCATGTCTTTTCGCCGCTGCCGCCGCCGCACGCCAGCACCCCGCCGGCAAGAGCGACTAGGAGCGCTATCATGCCGAGCCTCGAAAGCCAGCGCCGCCGCACCGGTATGCCAAAAAACAGCACACAAGCCAGGACTGCGCTACCCGCCGCGACCCAGGGAGGTTCGCGGTCCCTTGAATTGGCTGCGGCGCAGCCAACGAAGGCCGGCGTGGTGGAGATGGTGAGGGTCGCCGATCCCGTGCCGGCGCCGGTAATGGCGACAGGGCTGGTGGACCCGAAGCTCAGGGTGGGCGGGGACACGGCGCCTGTCGGGCTGCTGGTGATGGCGGCGGCGAGCGTTACGTTGCCGGTAAAGCCATACGAGGGCGTTACCGTGATGATTGAGGTGTTGCCAGTGGTGGCGCCGGGCGCGATGGAAACCGGCGTTCCGTTGGACAGAGTGAAGTAGGGCGAGGGGATTGTGGTGAAGGAGAAGATGGTCCCGGCGGTTGTACCAACGCTGTTTTGCGCGACCACCTGGTAGTAATACGTCGTGTTGGGGCTCAGCCCCGGCGGAATGGCGTAGCTGACGGCGATGGGCGAGTTGCCTGATCCGAGGTCCTGAGAGGCGGTTTGGGTTGCTCCGCTCAGCGTGCTGCTTGTCCCGTAGAGGAACCATGCATGGGTATCCGCGCCGTTGGGGGTCACCATGCCCGCCAGCGTGGCCGAGTTGGCGGATAGGTTGGAGGCCGCAGTTGTAGTGGCCGTGGGCGCGGTAGCCGTTTGCGCGGCGGTCACTGTCACCGAGCTTGAACCCGATGCGCCTTGGTAAAGGACGGAGCTTGCATTGTCTGGCGTGTACGTCGCGACGATGCTGTCTGTGCCGACGGCCAGCGAGCCGGCTGGAACGATAATTGATGCGCTGCCGCTCGATAACGCCACGGGCAGCGAGCTATAGAGGCCGATGGCCACTTTTACCGATCCGGTGGGCGACGGGTTGCCGCTTTGGCCGCTCACCGCAACCGCTATTGAAAGCGCCTGCGCGGTGGTGATACTGGAGGACAAAGGCGTCGCCGTCACAGTCGGAACGTAAACTCCCGCGCCTGTCAGGATGATGCTTTGCGGCGATCCTCCGGCATTGTCCGTGATGCTGATGGACGCCGACATTGCGCCCGTGGACGACGGCGTGAAGGTTCCCTGGATGACGCAGTTTGCGCCCGCCGCCAGACTCGATCCGCAGGGGTTCGGGAACAGGAAGGCGGAGACGTTCGCACCGGTGACGGCGATGTTTGTGATGGAAAGAGCGGCGCTGCCGGTGTTGGTTAAGGTCACCTGCTGCGAGGCGCTCGCTGTGCCCACCTGCTGCGGGCCGAAGGACAGGCT
>JBAUCP010000495.1:0-1541 GCA_049677625.1 Occallatibacter sp.
GATCTACGCCGTGGACTTGTCCGGCCGTTTGCGTCTGGCCTTCCACGCACTGGGCGGGGTAACGCTGCAGGACATCGCCCCCGACGGCAGAGTATTGATGACCCGCGATGAACAACGCGCCGGCATCATGGGACAGGCGCAGGGAGCAACCAAAGAGCGTGATCTCTCCTGGCGCGACTGGTCGATTCCCCAGGACATCTCGCGCGACGGCAAAACGCTGCTCTTTGACGAGCAGGGAGAACAGAGCGGGCCAAACTATACAGTGGCCATGCGCGATATGAGCGGTTCGCCGCCGGTTGCGCTCGGTGAAGGGATGGCTGGCGACTTCTCGCCCGACGGAAAGTGGGCAGCGGCAACTGTCTCCCACGACCAGCTGCTCCTGCTGCCAACCGGAGCAGGAACCGCGAGGCAAATCGAACGGGGCGACATCCAGCACTATGGATATGTGCTCCATTGGATGCCCGACAGCACGCAAATTCTGTTCTCGGCGAATCAGGCCGGGCGTGCGTCCCGGTGTTTTCTTGAAAGCATCAATGGCGGCCCGCCGCACCCCGTCACGCCCGAGGGAGTGAGTTTCTGCCAGGCCTCGCCTGATGGAAAACTGATTGCCGCAAGCAGCGAGAGGGAGGGCGACGTGCAGCTCTATGGGATCGATGGCAGAGCGCCGCACCAGGTCCCGGGGCTGTTGCCGGGAGAGAAGTTTGCATGGACCTCCGACCCACACTTTCTCTATGTCTTCCAGGCCAGGAAGTCCCCGATAAAAATCTTCCGGTTGAATATCGTTACTGGCCAAAGACAGTATTTCAAAGAGATCACGCTGCCGGACGGAGCGGGAATCTGCGGAATGACCCATCCGATCTTCAGTCCTGACGGCCGCGCCTATGTCTATGGCTATGTCCAGTTGCTTTCTGATCTCTATCTGGTTGCGGGCTTGAGCTAGAAGCTCCTTCAATCCCTGGAAGGCCGCAATCATCCGCACAGACTCTGGGTCCGCATGCAAATGCGACTTTGGCGCTGAGGAGATGGGCGGCCTTCTGCAGTTCAGCGAGGCGATGTGAGCAATTTTGCTCACTCTTCTTGCGCAGGGCCTGCTAAAGCTGGACGAAGGAAGTACGCGGTCCGGCACGGTACCATGCTGCGTGGCCACAGCCATTCATTTGAAGGCCGAGGCGGGGATCCCATGTCAACTCTCATTACAGAATCGCAATCGGATGGCGCCTCTATACCAGCCGAATTGGTGCAGGAAAGATCGGATCAATTCAACTGGGTGTTCTTCACCGTCATTATCACGTTCCACCTGGGAGCCGTGGCGGCGTTGTTCGCTTTCCGCTGGTCCTCGGTCGCCGTATTTGTCGTTCTATGGCTGTTGAGCCAGAACGTGGGCATCGCCGTCAGCTATCACCGCCAGCTTACGCATCGCAGCTTCACCACGCCCAAGTGGCTGGAGTATTCCCTCGCGGTCTGTGGCGCGCTGGCTCTGCAGGGCAGCCCGATATACTGGGTCGCTGTTCATCGCCTGCACCATCAATACACTGACAAAC
>JBAUCP010000496.1:0-4906 GCA_049677625.1 Occallatibacter sp.
CGTAACCTGTAAACTGGTCCCGCTGAACCACGGAGGGCCCAACAACAAGAACAAAAGCCTTCCTAATAAGGAAAAACTGTCAGGGATGTGCCCGGTCTAAAATGTCAGACTTCTGCCCGGCCGTTCAGGGTAACTGGCCGGGGCAGCCAGCTTTTCCCGCCGCTGCGATCCTGATAGACTAGCTAGAGCAGTTTTCCAGTTCATGTGCTGCTTCTGGCATAGTGCAACGTGCCTTTTTCTTGAGGAAAAAGGCACTGGGGTCCAGTGGCTTCGCCTCACAGCAACTGGAAAACTGCTTTAAGTCGCACCGCAGGCGCGTAGCTCAGTTGGTTAGAGCGCTTCCTTGACACGGAAGAGGTCGCTGGTTCGAATCCAGTCGTGCCTACCATTTCCCGATTCTAAGACATCACTCGTGCCGCGTTATGCCGATGGCCTCGTGGAACGCGTTCCCTGCCGTCCTTTGCGCCGGGTTGCGGCTTACCAGCAGTCGAGGTTCAGCACGTGCGGCGGCCCCGGCTTTCCCTCAATGATGTCCGTGTCGACAATTGCCTCAAAGCTTGCTTTTGCCTTGCAATGCGGTTCGTCTCTGAGCCTGCCTGCCAGCTCGCCCGAGGTGAGCAGCTCGCTGGCAGCGGTGCTTCCGGCGCTGCCCAGGCCCGCTTCAATCAGCACTGGAACTCCCGTAGTGGCGTCGTCCACGCGGGCAACGATCGCGTAATCCTTTTTCCAGTCAGACACGGGTGTGGAGAAATCGACCGTCCACGGGCTGTTGCCGGGCCTGTTCACCTCGACGATCGAGGCAATCGGCTGGCTGTCCGGCACGGATGGACGAGTAACGGCGATCCGGTAGCGCAGGCCCTGCGCCAGGCGGAGGGTCCACTTGTTGTCTACCGCGCCGACGAGGATGACGGGCTGGCGTTGAAAGTCAGTAAAAGAAGTCTGCTCGGCGCCCGCAAGTCGGAATGGGATGCCGCGCTTCCCCAACTGATCAGCCAAAGCGGCGATTACGCCGGCGTCGTCAACCGGGATCATCTGCTTGTGTAGGGCGACATCCCCAATGGTCGGTTTATCCGATGCGGGCTGCATGCCGGCATCCTGGACGTCGTGTTCGCCGAGACAGATGAGAATGGGAGTGGCGGAGTGAGAAAACGCTTCCCAGATAAGCGGCGATGAGTCCCGTACACGGCTCCTCCAGACGCCGACTGCTGCCAGACTGGCCGCTGCGAGCAGGATGGCGGTGGCGATTTGCACGGAGCGCCGCGCGAGGACCGGCCGGACCGATGAAGAGTCGGTTGCGGCTGGATGCGGATGGCCCTGCTGCTCTTCTGCCGGTGAAGCGCCGGCCATCTCTGCATCGTCGGCCGAATGGCCCGGCCGGGCATGGGAAGAGACGCCGTTTCCGCCGTCCAGCTTTCCGCCGCGCTTCCTGAGCGGAAGATGAAACTCGGGAACGTAACTGCCACGCGGAAGATCGATCTGAACCTTATGGACTGCCTGGGACTCCTGATAGTACTGGCTGATCCTCTTTCGCACGTCGTTGGCCGTGACCCGCACGATAGAGTCGTCGCCGGTGTCGTAGTCATTGGCGCGGTCAAAGACGCTCACGCCGATGGTGCGCTCCTTGAGATGGTCGGCGTGGCCGGCAAGCGTTTCCCGCACAACATAACTCAGGAAGCCCTTGCAGCGGTTGCTTTGCGCAAAGAGCGGAGAGCCGAGCATCGTCTCCAACTCGTCTTGCACTGCTTCGCGGTTCAAAGGGGTGAACCTCCCACTGCCCACACCACGGGTCTCTTCATGCTGTGCGGAGGCCGCTTCGAGATGGCGCTTTTCATTCACGATAGAGTGCCGCAGGAATAGTAGCAAAAAAGTGCAATGGAAGTCGCCTTTAGTCTTAACCTCCTGCCTATATTCGCCTCATTCAAAAAGGTCGGCTGCTCTTAACCTCCATTGCAACGGTTCAGAACCTTGCACGGGATGCAAATTGCGCCTATGGTTATCGCCGTTTCATATCGGAACAAATTTCAATTGTCGGCAAACGGGTCATACCACGAGTGGCCGACACGCGTGAAGACGCGGGGTTGAATCTCTTCTTCCCTGGGATTTCGTTCTTCATTTCTTTCAAATTGCCTGGTTTCATTTGTTTGTATGGCACCGAATAGAGCTGGAGCGCAGGTAGACCAGATGAGAATTTATTTCTCAATTGGAAATCGGATGGAGATAACCAGACTCAACGGTAGCTCAAACCGCTTTGCTTCGCGCGGCTGCCCTGACCTGCAGCCGCATTCATCACACCACGCTGGCTAAACGAGAGCCCCTAACCCCAATATTTTCAGGAGGACCAGGGAATGCGAATGCTTCGTTGCACATTCTGCTTGGCCGTTCTGTTGCTCATCGCGGGGAAACTGTTCGCCCAGGCGGGAGCAACAGGCACCATTCTCGGCACAGTGGCCGATATGACCGGCGCAATCGTTCCAGGCGCCAAGGTGACAGTACTCAATACGGCAACCGGTGTGACCGCAGATACAGTCACCAGTTCGGACGGAGACTTCAACGTCTCATCTTTGAATCCGGGTGTTTACGCCGTCACGGTTTCGATGGCGGGCTTCGAGACGGCGAAAACCAGTTCCGTTGTCCTCTCTGTTGACCAGAAGATCCGCGTGAACGTCACCCTAAAGCCTGGTTCAGTAAACACGACCATGGAGGTGACGGCTCAGGCCGTGGTTCTGGACACCGATAGTGCGGCGATGAGCCAGCTTGTGAGTCAGCAGCAGGTGCAGGAGCTCCCGTTGAACGGGCGCAACTTCATGCAATTACTGCTGGTGAGCGCCGGCGCCGTCACGGTGGGCGGCGAACAGGGCACGATGCGACAGGGCGAAGGCAATGCTGTGAGCATCAACGGCGGCCGGCCGGAGGGAAACAACTATACCCTGGACGGCCTGGTCAACACCGATCCAGCTCTGGTGACACCGGCAGTGATTCTGTCTCAGGACGCCATCCAGGAATTCAAGGTGGAGAGCGGCACGTACTCGGCCGAGTACGGATTCAGCGCGAGCCAGATCAACATTGTGAGCAAGAGCGGCACCAACCAGCTCCACGGTGCGCTGTTTGAGTTCAACCGCAACAACGACTATGACGCACTGCCTTTCGCAACAGCGACCAACTATATCTCCAGCACGCCCACGACGAACCCCATTCTGCAGCAAAACCAGTTCGGCTTCGTGGTGGGCGGTCCGGTGTGGATCCCCAAAATCTACAATGGACGCAACAAGTCGTTTTTCATGGCCAACTGGGAACACTGGACCATCAACAACGGCGCTCAGGCGCAGGATGAGGTTCCGAATCCGGCAGTCCTCACGGGAAACTTCTCCGGCGAAACCTATTCACCGCAGCCTAACGCCACTTTGAATGGAGTGGCTCACCCGCTGCCTGGCGGTCCATTGCCGGCTTACGGAACTGCGGATTGCGAGACGCTTCTCTCGGAAAACCAGAACTGCATGCCGATCAATCCGCTTACCGGCCAGCCTTTCCCGAGCAACACGATCTCCTCTCCGGGCAGCACGATCGGGCGGCTCGCGCAAGTGGCCATCGGCAATGGTTACTGGAACACACCGACAGTCTCCGGGCAGCCGGAGGGCGTCGATAACCTCTTCAAGAATATTGCTTTGCCGCTGAGAACCAACCAGCAGACCTACCGCGGGGACCAGAGCCTGGGCAGGCTCGGCCAGGTCTTCTTCCGCTTCACCTACTCCAAGTATCAGAACAGCGCCCTCGATACCGAATCGCTCAATTACGGGCTCTTGACCCAGTATGAGACGCAGAAGAACTGGGAGGTATCGCATACCATCACCCTCGGCCAGGCGAGCGTGAACACGTTCCGGTTTGGCTACCTGGATGCCGAGGCGCCGCAGGGTGCTCCAGCGCCGCCTGCCTCCGCGGTGACCGCGCTCGGCGAGACCGGCGTTTTCAAGACCTTTGCAGCATTGCAGCAAACATGGCCCGATATTGGCATTTCACAGTACAACGGCGCCGGCGGCCCGGTTAATGCCTACACCGGGTCAAACGGTCCCGGATGGGAGTACTCCGATTCATACACCAGGGTGCACGGCAGGCACACGATAGGGCTGGGCATCGACTATCGCCGCTGGCAGTTGATTCGCAACCTGGACGATGATTTCTATGGTGACTGGACCTTTAATGCCAAGAACGTTCTTACCAACGATGTCAATTGTCCCAATCCAGCGGTTACAACACCAGACGGCATTACACACAGCGTCTGCGGCACGGGCAACGGTTTCGCTGATCTGCTGCTCGGCTACTACGCGACAGCCGCGGGCTATGTGCCCGGACCGCTGAGCCCGACCACTCAGGCCGGCAACCCGCAGGACCACGTCTTCAGTTATGTTGCGCCCTATGCGGAAGACGATTGGAAGGTAACCCCAAAGTTGACCCTGAACCTGGGCCTGCGCTGGGATTTCCGCGCCGCAGCCTATGAAGCGAGCAATCACTTCTTCTGGCTCGATACGACCAACGTCAACGGCGGCCTGTGCTACGCAGACCCGAAGCTGACCTCAGACGGCGTTGCTCCTGGCGGCGTAGCCGGCGATCCGGTGCTGCGCTACTGCGGAAGCGTGCCGCATCCCGGTTCGAAGAAGCCTTTTGCGCCGCGATTCGGTTTCGCTTACCGCCTCAGTAACAAGACCGTTGTGCGCGGCGGCTATGGAATCTTCTTCGATTCCTATGAAGGCCGCGAGATCGACGACTCGGCGGACATTTATCCCTACAGTATCCGCAACAGCCTTTCGCCGGCGGGGAATGCCAACATCCCGTCCAATGAAAAGTTGAGCGACGAGATGTTCCCAAGCTATTCAACCCTGGGCCCGTTCCCGCTCTCCACGCTGTCGTTCAT
>JBAUCP010000497.1:0-2424 GCA_049677625.1 Occallatibacter sp.
GAGATGCTCGCAGTCCGCGAGCTCAACGTGGACAAGCTGCCCGAGAGCAGTCACAATTGGATCAACGACCGGCTCATTTACACGCACGGTTACGGCATCACTATGAATCCGGTCAACGGATTCACGCCCGAAGGCCTGCCCACGCTGCAGCTCTCCAACATGCCCGTGCAGAGCACCGTTCCGGGACTCAGTGTCACCCAGCCGGAGATTTACTTCGGCGAGATGACCAACACCGATGTCTACGTAAAAACCCACCAGCAGGAATTCAACTATCCTGAGGGCCAGTCGAACAACCTCACTTCGTACAGCGGTACGGGCGGCATTGTGCTGGGCAGCTTCTTGCGCCGCGCGGTCATCGCCTTCGACCGCGGTGACATCACCAAGGTCCCGTTCAGTGACGACATTACGGCCAACAGCCGCCTGCTGATGCGCCGGAATATACTCGCCCGCACCGCGGCGCTTGCTCCATTCCTCACCTTCGACCAGGACCCCTACATCGCGGTGGGCGGGGATGGACGCCTCTACTGGCTCATTGACGCCTTTACCTCATCCGACACCTACCCTTACTCCACGCAGACCGCGTTGAACGGCGAGCCGCTCAACTACATGCGCAACAGTGTGAAGGTTGTGATCGATGCCTACGACGGCACCACAACGTTCTATGTCTTCGACAGCGCCGATCCGATTCTTGCCGCCTGGCGCGGCATCTTTCCCGATCTCTTCAAAGACGCCTCGCAGATGCCGGCCTGGCTGCGCAAGCACGTGCGCTATCCCGAGCTGCTGCTCAGCCTGCAGGCGCAGGTCTACGGCCTCTATCACATGACCAACCCCGAGGTCTTCTACAATCGCGAAGACCTGTGGACCGTGGCCACGCAAACCGGCATGGGCGACAACGGCGAGCAGACCGCGCAGGCCATGGAGCCAAACTTCGTGCTCATGAAGCTGCCCGGCGAATCGAGCCTCGAATTCGTCGAGATACTTCCCTTCACGCCCGCCAACCGCAACAACCTGATCGGCTGGATCGCCGCGCGCAGCGACGGCGACCACTACGGCACCGCCGAGGTCTACGACTTCCCCAAGACGCGCCTCGTCGACGGCCCGCAGCAGATTGAAGCGCGCATTGACCAGAATGCGCAGCTCTCCGGCCAGCTCACGCTCTGGAACCAGCAGGGCTCGCACGTGCGCCGTGGCAGCCTGCTTGTAATTCCCTGCGGACAGGCGCTCCTCTACGCCGAGCCCATCTATTTGCAGGCACAGCGCAGCCCCATGCCGGAGCTGCGGATCGTCGTGCTCGCGCTGCAGGACCGGCTTGCCTACGGCCCCAACTTCGAGTCGGCGATGGCCTCGCTCTTCGGCGGCGCCACTTCCTCTTTAACGTTGAGTGAAACCTCGCAGCCAGCAACAGCTCCGGCAACTGCAGGCGCGCCGCAATCGGCAGCCGCGAGCGTCAACGCGCTCATCGCGCAGGCAAGTGGCGATTTTGCCGATTATCAGCGGCTCACCTCCGCAGGCAAGCTGGCTGAGGCCGGACAAAAACTCGACGACCTCAAGCGCGTGCTCGATGAGCTGAGCGCGCGCGCAAAATAGATTTGTGGCTGATGCGATGCGGAGTACGGCGCGGTAAGAACGCGCCTGCCCGCTTGCCGTCGAATACATCCATCTGCGAAGATGGCCGCCGGGAAAAAGTCTTGTCCTGGAGGCCACGAAAAATGAAAACGAGAAAGAGCAGGCGCTGCAATGCTCTCGACCGGCGGCAGATCGTCTTTGCTGTTTTGCTGTGCGTTGTTGCAGGCGTGTTCGGCGTGCAGGCTGCGCGCGCGCAGGATCTGAATCCGGATAGGATTCACGAGATTGAAGGAATGCTTGCGCCGCAGCCCTCGGGCTTTGGCGTTCCCTGTTCCGATCGCGCGGCCTGGGCCGGCAAAGCGGCCGGGTTGCAGGGCGCGGTGGCTCAAGCCGAGCAGGCGCTGGCCGCGCCGCTGGCGCCGTTTGATCCCGACGCCTATCTCCAGTTCACCAAAACCGGCGACCGCCAGCCGATGGAGCGCAATCTGCACAGCCGATCAGGGCAGCTCGCTCCGCTGGTGCTGGCGGAGTGCGCCGAATATCAAGACCGGTTTCTGCCGCGCATCGCAGAGGTGCTGGACAGCCTGGCGGCGCAGCCCTCGTGGACGCTTTCTGCGCACGATCCGCAACTGCTGAACTTGCACGGCGTGCGCTATTACGTGGACCTGAACGCGGCCGACATGAGCGACTTGATGGCCGAAGCGCTCTATCTGCTCGGCGACAAAATTCCGGCCGCCACGCGCAAGCATGTGACCGGCGAGATGGAGAAGCACGTCTTCGGCCCCATGCGCGACTCCTATCTCAGCGGCAACGTCTCCGCCGAGAATCACAACGGCCACTGGTGGCTGGTGGCGGATA
>JBAUCP010000498.1:0-4214 GCA_049677625.1 Occallatibacter sp.
GAAGTCCATCGCCCGGAACGCGTCGCGCTCCGGGCTTTTTCATGTCCACACGCTGACCCTTGACTTTCTATCCATAGATAGTCTATATATCATTTCCATGACCAGGAAACCCGACCTTCTGCCCGGAACGCTCGACATGCTGATCCTGAAGACGCTTACCCGTGCGCCGCTGCACGGCTATGGCATCGCTCTCTCCATCAAGCGTTCGTCAGACGATGTGCTCACGGTCGAAGAGGGCTCGCTTTACCCCGCGCTGCAGCGCCTGCTGCTGCAAGGGTGGGTCAAGGGCGAGTGGAAGACGACGGAGACCGGGCGCCGTGCGCGGTTTTACACGCTCACCGCTGCCGGCCGCAGGCAGTTGAACGTAGAACTCTCGCAGTTCGAACAGATGATGACGGCCATCGGCCGCGTGCTGCGCGATCCACAGGAGGTTTGAGCATGATGGTGCGATTTGTGAAGAAGCTCGCGGTTCTCTTCAGCCGCAACCGTTTCCGTACGGAACTGGGCGAGGAGATGGCGTTTCATCGCGCGCAGCTTGAAGAGGAACTGATTGCAGGCGGCATGACGCCGGAGGCAGCGCGCTACGCGGCAATGCGCCAACTGGGCAATGCGACGCGCATCAACGAGCGCAGCCATGAGGTGGTGGGTTTCCGTCTGGAGTCAGTCATCCAGGACCTGCGCTTCGCATTGCGCCAGCTCCGGCGCAGCCCGGGATTTGCGGTGATGGCGATCCTGATTCTTGCGCTCGGCATGGGCGTGAGCGTGGCAATCTTCAGTTTTGTGGATGTGGCGCTGCTGGAGCCGCTGCCTTACGCCGCGCCCAACCGGCTGATGAGCGTGGACGAGGCCACTGCGCTGTTTCCACGCTCGGACCTTTCGCGCGCCGACTACGACGATTGGAAGCGCATGAACCACTCGTTCAGTTCGCTCGACGTGTATACCGGCACCGGCTATCTGCTGCATACCTCTTCCGGCATCGTCCCCGTACCGGGTGCGCGCGTGAGCGATGGCTTCTTTTCCACGCTGGGCATCAAGCCGCTGCTCGGCCGCGTGTTTCTTCCCGGCGAAGACCTGGCCGGAAAGCCGAAGATTGTGATTCTCACATACGGAACATGGCTCAAGCGCTTTGGCGGGCGCCGCGATATTGTTGGCCAATCAGTGAACCTGGGCGATGGGGACTACACGATTGTGGGCGTGCTGCCGCGCGAGTTTGAATTTGCGCCGCGCCGCGACTCGGAGTTCTGGGCGCCAATGCTCGAGAAGACCGGCTGCGAGGCCAACCGCTATTGCCACAGCATGTTTGGCGTGGGCCGGCTGCGCGGCGGGGTGACGATGGAGGCCGCGCGCGCGGAGATGAAGGCCATTGCTGCGCAGCTTGCAAAGCAGTATCCAGGCTCAAACCAGGGGCAGACTGCAAGCGTGATGCCGCTTGCCGAGATTATCGTGGGGCCGGTGCGGCCTATTCTGCTTACGCTGCTTGCCGGGGCGGGCCTGCTCTTGCTTATCGCCTGCGTGAATGTGTCGAGCCTGCTGCTGGTGCGCTCGGAGAGCCGGCGGCGCGAGATCGCCGTGCGCGGAGCGCTGGGCGCAACGCCGGCGCGGATGGTGCGGCAGTTCATCACCGAGGGGCTGCTGCTCACGGCGGCCGGCTGTGCAGGCGGACTGCTCACCGGCGCGTGGCTCATCACCCTGCTTTCGCACCTGATTCCGCAAGCCATGCTCACGCATCTGCCGTTCCTTGGCGATGTGAGCATGAACGCGCACGTGATCTTGTTTGCGGCGGCCATTGCGCTGCTGGCCGCGATTCTGCTGGCAGCCACGCCCGCGCTGCGTCTCTCGTTCCAGGACATTCGCGACGGACTGACCGAAGGCGATCGCGGCGCGGCAGGCACGCTGTGGCGGCGGCTCGGCGCGAATCTCGTGGTCGTGGAACTGGCGGTCGCCGTGGTGCTGCTGGTGGGCGCAGGTCTGCTGGGCCAGAGCTTTTACAGGCTGCTCCACGTCGACAACGGATTCGATACCACGCACCTGGCCACAGTGCAGGTGATGGCTCCTGACAATCCTTACGCAAAGAGCGAGCGGAAGATCGCGCTCTACCAGGAGATCAACCGCCGGGTCGGTGCGCTGCCCGGCGTTCAGTCCGTGGGCATCACCTCCGATCTGCCGGTACAGTGCAACTGCGATACCGACTGGATTCGCATCGTCGGGAAGCCGTTCCATGGCGAGCACAATGAAGTGAATGAACGTGACGTGAGCGCGGCGTACCTGGCCACGCTCAAGGGCACGCTGCTGCGCGGCCGCTGGTTTACGGAGGCGGACGATGCGAATCATCCGCAGGTGACGGTCATCAACCAGGCGCTGGCAGAGAAATATTTCCCCGGCGAAGACCCCATCGGCAAGACGATCGGCAACGACGGCCTCACACCCGATTCGATGCGGCAGGTGGTAGGCATCATCGGCAACGTGCGCGAAGGCACGCCCGACGACCAGGTGTGGCCCAGCGAGTACTTCTCCATCCTGCATAGCCCCGACCCCCAATTCGCGCTTGTGGTGCGCACCGCGCAGGACGAGAAGGCCATGCTGCCATCGATCGTGAACGCACTGCACGCGATCGACCCGAACCTTGGCGTTTATGGCGAAATCAGCATCACCGACCAGATTGAGTCTTCGCAGACTGCGCTCCTGCACCGTTTCTCCATGTGGCTGGTGAGCGGCTTTGCCGTGATGGCGCTGGTGCTCGGCGTAGTTGGTCTCTACGGGGTCGTCGCTTACTCGGTGAGCCGGCGCACGCGGGAGATTGGCGTGCGCATGGCGCTCGGTGCACAGCGCAGCGCGGTCTACACGCTGGTGATGCGGCAGGCGGGCCGGCTCACGATTGTGGGACTTGCCACTGGGCTGGTCAGCTCGATCGGCGCATCGTTGCTGATGCGCAAGCTGCTCTTCGGCGTGCATGCGTGGGACGCGCCTACACTGGCCGGCGTTGCTCTCGTGCTGGGCTTCGCATCGATGGCCGCAAGCTTTTTGCCGGCGCGTCGCGCGGCGTCTGTGAATCCTACGGATGCGCTGCGGGCGGAGTGAAAAAGACGAGGGAACAGGGATTAGGAAACAGAGAATCGGAGGCCCCGGACTTCAATTGTCTGTCGGCGTCTTTTCCATATGGTCGATGACGAGCTGCTCGACCGAGGCCTTGCGTTCGTCGAGTTTCAGTCCGAGTCTTTCTACCGATGCAAAGACGGTTTGTCCGCCTGTGGGATCGGAGGCAGCGGCGGCTGGATTGTTGTTCGCATCGCTGCTGGGTGGAACTCCGTGGTTAAATGCGCGAGAGCTGGCGATGAGATCGGCGAAAGAAATCTCAGTTGTGACTTCGTAGTAGCCTTTGAGTCCGGTCTGATCTACGACAAGCGGGCCGTTTGGATTGCCGAGGTGCATCAGGCGCGTGAGCGTGTCAGCAAATCCGGCCATGGTGACGCCGTTCGACTCGATGTCTAAGCTTTGGTTCTGTGTGTTCATGTGGTTGGTGACGGTGCCCCTGTCGCCAAGGTTGAAGGTCATGGAACCGTCAGAGTTGCGCAGGATGCGTACCGGGCCGTCGGGGCCGTCCATCTGCTGCTCGCCGGGCTTGAGTGGAGCGTTCACGTCGATTGCAGCCGGAGCGGGAGCTTCTTTGAGCTTGGGCCCATTCTTGCCGACGATGAGCGCCAGCACTTTATGCTCCTCAGTAGACGTATGGGCAGTGAGCTTGAATCGATCCTTGAGCAAAGACTGCAGCATGTCGGGCACTTCGTCTCGGGTTGCGCCGTCGGGGATGGTGGCCTCGATGTCGAAGTGCTCATCGCCGATCCAGTCGGGACCGCTGATCTGATATTCTTTGACGCGATAGGCGATGGCGATGAGTTGCTTGAGCGTCATGTAGATGTACTCGGCGCGCGATGCATCGACGTGCTGGCCGAGGCGAGGCACTTTACCTGCCTGCAGGTCGGCGCGCAGTTGTGCAAAGTCGATCGGAGCCGCGGGCTTGACTGTTGCGACATCGAAGGACTTGCTCGCGGACGGGGTCTGCGCGGGGGCAGTGTAGGAAGCGAGCAGAAAAGGCGCGAAGACGGGAAGTAAGAGAGCCCTGAAAATCATGACGCGAGGCACCAACATGGCGCGATTATAGCGCTCACGCCGGAATGCGCGGTGAATCGCAGCGGTTGCGAGCGGCGTGATTAAAC
>JBAUCP010000499.1:0-4028 GCA_049677625.1 Occallatibacter sp.
CGCGTGATGTGCCCGGCCAGCAGCATGGCCAGCGGCGATATCGCGCCGCGGAAGGCCTCATCCGCCATCTCTGAAGCCGTGGACTGGTTCACGTCCGCTTCAAGTCCCAGCATCAGCGGCGGCAGGCCAAATGCATTCGCCACCATGCGGATCAAGAACTCCTGCCAGGCCAGGCGCAGGTCCGCGTCCGTGCCCTGCGCGAAGCGCAGCACCTCTGGTTTTTGCTCGGTGGAGAGCAGCGGCACGCGGCCCGTTCCTTCAATCTCGTCCTGCCACCAGCGGATCAGCCGGTCATGCTGCGCCGGTGTGGCCTCATTGAGCCACAGCGCATATTGCGCAACGGCGTTTGCCGCCAGCTTGCCGGCAAACCGGTGCGCGCTCAGGAACTGATTCACCGTTTCGAACGCGACTTCCAGCGGCCCCAGCCCGAAGGGCGTAAAACTGCGCGGATTCATCCGGATGTAAATCAACTGATCGTCGCGCAGCTCTACGGCGTTCGACTCGAGTTGCCCCGGCAGCGCCTGCGCATAGCGCGGCGAATCTTCCTGGCCGTCCCATTTGGCGTTGATGCGGATCGACGCGCCATCCACCGGCCAGAGCATCGCGGGCCGCTCGGGATCGCCGGTGGGCTCCATCTCGATGGCCCCGAATCCCCCGGTGAGCGCGTCTTCGATCGCCTGCTCCATCAGCGTGCGGAAGCTGTCGGTCGCGTTCGGCTCTTCGAGCGTTCTGCGCAGGGCGCGCAGCTTGCGGGCCAGGAAGGCCACGTCCTCAGGATGCGCGCCACGCCGCACGCGCACCTGCCAATCCATGGCGGCGATGCGGTCCTTGATGACGTTAATTGCGCGGCGCACCAGCGGCGTTTCAGCAAAGCGCCGCAGGTTTACGGGCGTCGGTTTGGGCAGGTGGCGGCCCGGAAATTGTACCGGCGACAAAATCGACGGCAGCGCCAGCGTCTTCCGTGCTGCTTCTGCATCGACTGCAACGTCCGCCGCCTGTACCTCTCTTCCCTGCCCCGTGGCCTGCCGCCAGATCAGCTTTAACTGCTCTCCCACCTTCACGCGTACCTTCCTTTTTTGGCGACCCAAAAAGAAAAGGCACAGCCGTGTAGGCCGTGCCTTTTCAAGTCACCCGCTCCCGGTTCTACCCGCTTGCGCCTCTCAACAAAATCGATCCTAGCGCGAACGCGTGAAATTATCTGCAAACGCAAAGCAAATCATTTTTTAGATATCGCCCGCTCCGCTAACGTCCTTGCGTCCTGCTACCATCTCCACATGCGTCTGGCCGCGCTCCGCAAGCTCTTCGCCACTTCGTTATTCCTCTGCGCGGCCGGCCCGGTTCCCGCGGCCGCGCAGGCTGCATCCTCTGCGGCGCACATTGACGAAGTTCTGCGCGGTTTGAATCGCGGGCGGTCCATCGGCCAAGTCGCGGTATCGCCTGACGGCAAGCGGCTGGCGTGGATCGAGGATGGCCAGATCCGCGTCGCCCCGCTCGGCGCTATCGACAACAGCCGGCAGATTACCGCAGCCACTGCGACAGAGCCGTCCTGCAACGAGGATGACTTCGCCTGGTCGCCTGACTCGTCCGCGCTCGCGTTCTTTTCCGATTGCGCCAATCCCGGCGAACAGGCTGATTTATATCTTGTCGCTCCCGGCGTAAATCCGCCGCGGCGGCTCACGGAACTTCACGGCTATGTCGGGCTGCCGGCGTTTTCGCCCGATGGAACGCGCATTGCATTTCTCTACGTGGAAGGAGCCACGCGGCCGGCGGGGGCTCTGGCCGCCATGAAGCCCTTTGCCGGCGTCATCGGTGAAGACGGCGTGGAGGTGCAGCGCATCGCCGTTGCGCAGACCGGTGTTTCCGCGCCTGCCAAGCCGGCAATCGTCTCGCCGGCTAATCTTCACGTCTACGAGTTCGATTGGTCGCCCGATTCGCAAGCTCTTGCTTACATCGCGGCCGATCCTCCCGGCGAGAACAACTGGTGGGTGGCGAAACTCTACACGCAGCGCCTCGATGACCAGGCGAAGGCCATTCTGGCCCCCGCTGAAGTCCCAGGCCCGCTGCACGGCCTGCAGATCGCGGTTCCGCGCTGGTCGCCCGACGGCAAATCCATCGCATTCATCGGCGGACTGATGAGCGACCAGGGAGCCACGGGCGGCGACGTGTGGATCGTCCCGGCCGAGGGCGGTCAGCCGCACGATCTCACCCCCGGCCGGCCCGCTTCGCCGGCGTGGATCGAGTGGGGCTCAAGCCGGGCTCTCTTTGTGAGCGAACTAGCCGGCGGCAGCTCCCGTCTTGTTCAACTCAGCCTTCACGGCGGCGCAGCAGGCCGGGACGCCCCGGCGACAGCCGGCGACCCCATCTTCAGTTTTCCGGGAACGGCCGAAGATGGCCGATTGGAGCACAGCCTCTCTGCCACCGCCGATCGCTCTCTCTTCGTCTTCCACGCCAGCAGCTTCGATCGTCCAACCGAAATCTACGCAGCCCGCGTGGCCGCGCCTGGCCTCACCCAGCTCACGCACATCAACAGCGGCATTGAGCCCGCTTGGGGCAGGTCCGTCTCGCTCGATTGGACGAACGACAGCTTCCGCGTTCAGGGCTGGCTGATTCTCCCCAAAGACTACGACTCGAACAAAAAATACCCGCTCATCGTGGAGGTCCACGGCGGCCCGGCTTCGGCTGTCATTCCGTACTGGGGCGCGAGCGGCTCGCTCAGCGCGGAGGCCTTCTCTGCGCTTGGATACTTTGTCCTCGAGCCCAATCCGCGCGGCAGTTTCGGCCAGGGCGAAGCCTTCACCCAGGCCAACCGCAAAGGCTTCGGCTACGGCGACCTGCGCGACATCCTGGCAGGCGTGGATGCAGTCGAGGCGAAGTACTCCATCGACTCCGAGCGCGTGGGCCTCACTGGCTGGAGCTACGGCGGGTTCATGACCATGTTCGCCATCACGCAGACGCATCGCTTCAAGGCCGCCGTTGCCGGGGCCGGCATCTCCGACTGGCTGAGCTACTACGGCGAAAACTCCATCGACCAGTGGATGATCCCCTACTTTGGCGCGTCCGTCTACGACGACCCGGCCGTTTATGCAAAGAGCTCCGCCATCGACTTCATCAAGCAGGCGAAGACCCCCACCCTGGTGGTGGTGGGCGACCGGGACGGCGAGTGCCCCGCGCCGCAGTCCTTCGAGTTCTGGCACGCGCTGCGCGATCTCCATGTCCCCACCGAGCTGGTCGTGTATCCCGACGAGGGTCACGGCTTCGTCGACCCCGGCCACCGGCGCGACGTTCTGGAACGCGCAGCGGAATGGTTTGCACACTACATGCCGCCCGGCTCCTGAGACCGGATTTGCTCTCCATCCCGCCTCTAGGGAGTCTATGAGGAAGAGTTCAGCGCCATGCCAGAGGTAGGCCCGTCCTGATACACTTTTTCTTGGAGTATTTGAGAGCCTCTTTCGCCCTCCCGGCCGCATGGCTGCGCCTGCCGCCGGGGCTGGCTGTCTGGGTACGCCTCACCGTCCTCGCGCCGCATGTGCGCGTAGGTACGGGTGGTCATAACTCAATATTTTTCAGATGTTCTGAGGAGACCGTTCCGCGGTTCTTGTAGACGGAACGGGGAGGATTCATGCGGCGGTTTTTGACGCTAGTTATTCTGTTCTGCCTGGCCATTCCAGCCGGGATTTCGATCTCCGGCTGCGTGCGCAATCCGGCTGCCAAGTACTGCCCGGTCACCTCGGGCTACGGCATCCTGGTCACTGCGGTCTATTCGATTACCCTGCAGCCGCAGGTTGCCGGCATCTCCCTGGCTTACGGGCAGACCATCCAGGCCCAGTCTCCCAGCGCGCTTACCTGCACGGGCGCCGGCGCCACTGTAAGCTCCAAGGACTACGTCTACGGCACCTACAACAACCAGTTGGTGGACATTTCGCCCCTTGGCGACATCTGCGCCGGCACCTGGAACCGCAACACCGGCGGCGGCATCGCCGACTATACCAATTGCAATTTCCCCAATCCCTTGCCCGTCACCAACGGAC
>JBAUCP010000500.1:0-4598 GCA_049677625.1 Occallatibacter sp.
GGTCACCACAGCGCCGCGCCAAAGTCACCATCGATTGTTGAATCAACAGGATGGGAAGTCAGTGACCGGTTACTTTCGGACTGTGTTGATGGTCCGCATACCTGACGTTCGAGGGATTGCTGGCAAAGCCCGGAGAGCTGTTCTAAGAACCTGTCCAATGCCTCCACTTTGCGGCAGGCCAGGGCTGAAGTCCGGACCCACTAGTTCCTACACAGGTTCTTAAAACTGGGCGACAAGATCCAACGGCCCCGTCAGATTTTTAAGTATTAGTGAGTTGGCGCTGAAATCCGTTACGGGCTGTCCGTTGGCGGTGACGGAGCGCAGCCTGGTACCGGCCGCAAGCGGAAAGCGGATCACCGCCTCCGGCAGATTGACGGAGGACTCAAGGTGAAGATGCATGCTGCCGGCCTGGGCGTAGTCGAGCCGCAGCGATAGCTTGCCGCCCAGCGTAGTGGGCGCGGAGGAGATTGCAATCTTTTCGCCAGGGTTGATCCAGTCCGCCGGAATGCCGGCGAGAATGTGCAGCGAATCGCCGTCTTCATAGAAGAGCATGTCGCGGAGCAGAAGAATGTAGTTGGCCGGTCCCCACGCTTCCGGCATGTCGCCTGTGCCGTAGCCGTCCTGCACATCCTTTGACTGGCCCGATGCGCAGGCGAGCGGCCTGGTCGTGTCTACCTTGATCTCTTCGCGAAATGCATCGGTCGTATAGGTGTGGTTGAGCGTGGCGATCAGCAGGCTCACCGTCTTGTCGATGTCGCCGCGGCGCAGGTAGGTCTCAGCCACGTTCATGGATTCGCTGGGCCACACGCCGCCCTCGCCCATCCACGCCATGTGCGTCGGCAGCCCCTGCAGCTCGTCGCGCCTCATCCGCTTCAACAGGTTCGTCACCCAGAGATTGTCGGGGCTCAGCATACGCGTGGGATAAACCGCTATCAGGCTTTGCGACACATCCGCGCCGGGCTCGGTGGGCATTGCGGGCAGGTAGGGCGCATCGGGGTCGCCTTTTTCAAGGTCTATGGAGCGCTGCATCGCGGTGGAGTAAGCCTGCTTGTAGTCGGCGTAATAGGCGGAAAAGCGCGCTGCATCTTCCGTCTTGCCAAGATCTTTGGCCGCCATCTCCGCGATTTTGATTGCGTAGAGTCCCCACGTGTTGTGCGGGAAGGGATGGCCCTCGGGCAGTCCGCTGTCGCCATAGCTCCACGGCAGCAGCCCGTACCAGTAAGGCTTTTCGCCGGGCTTGAGCGGCGGCGAGGTCTCCGGCGTGCAACTCCACGGAATCTGGCGATGGATGGGCAGCGTGGCCCCAGGCGCATCTTCGGGCACCATGCTCTCTTCGCGATGCAGGTTGATCCAGTCTGCTGCCGCGGCCAGATGAGGATACGAGTTGCGCAGCCAGCCCTTGTCGCGCGTGAGCAGATAGTAGTCCCACACCGACGCTGCATTGCCGCCGATGTTGTCCCACGCCGGCCAGCCGCTGGTCACCGGCCAGTCCCACTCTCCATCGTCCTTTTGCAGACTGAAGGTGTGCTTCACGGTGTCCAGCCCAATCGGCAGATACCCGGCAAATTCGATCGAGCGCCCCTGAAAGTATTCACCGCGCCCCCAGAATTCCCGATAAAGCGCGGGACCGTCCAGCGTCCACAGTTCGCCCTTTTCGTCGCGCTCGGTGAGCATGAGGATGTAGGCAACCGAAGCCTGATAAAAATCGGAAAGCTCCTTCTCGCGCGCGGGCAGCTCGATCTGCGCGCCCTGGCTCCAGAGCGTTCGCCACGCCTGGCGCGCGTCTTCGAGCAGCGCAGGCCCGTCCTCTGCAGGCACCGGCAGTTTTTCCGTGCCGTCCTGCTCATAAGGCAGCTTGATCCAGAAACTGATCGAGCCATTCGCCGGGACAGTGCGCTGCTGCACCAGCGTGAGGCCATCGTCCGCGGTCGATTGCTGCGCGACGCCGTTTGCCGGCTCAACCACCGCCAGAAGATTGCCATCGCGCGTAGCCAGTTGCGCGTCCTTCGCAAAGGCAGGCAAATTGCGTTGTTTGCCGTCGAACCGCAACTCAAGCGTATGCGGCACGGAGTCTTTGTTCGAGACCGCCAACAGCACCACGTCCAGTCCCGGTCCGGCCGCGCTGGCGAAGGCCGTCTCCTGCGCGCTGAGCGCATCACCCTTCCAGTCCGTCACCACAAAAGGAAAGCGCATCTCATCCAGTCGCTGATCCCCGGCGGTCAACGCCTTCCCGTGGCCGTTGTCCATCTCGCTCAGGCGAATGCCGAGCGCGCCGTCGAGTTGCTCGCTAAAGCCGAACAGCACCGCGCGTCCCTTGCGCGCCAGGCTCCATTGCGACCACTCGAGCTGGCCGTCCTGGGTCACGATCGTCTTGTGGTCACCCATGGGCAGGCCGATCATGCTGCGCGCGTCCACGTCCGCATATTGATGCGTGATGTGCAGCGCGCTATCCTGCTGCGCGGAGGCAACAGGCCCGGCCGAGAGCAGCAGAGCGGCGCCGGCGAGGGCAAAATGGATCGCCGTAGAAGTATTTTTCAAGACTGAATCGCCTCCTCGCGAGCGGCCTCGCGACAATTCGCTACTATAGGTGCGACCCTTTTCGCCGTCAACAACGGAAGCCGGAACTCGATAGCGAGGGTTATCTGACCACCGCAATGTACCTTGTCAACGCGGTTCTCAGTAAGACTGAAACGAAGCCGTCCGCCGGTCCAATTCCGCTCCTCAGAACGAAAATTTGAGCGCGCCCTGCAGAATGCGTGGGGACGCAGCGCTGATCACGTTCCCGAAGGTCGAGCTGCCGATGTCACCATCGGCAGCCTGGGGGCCGTTGAACTGCGCGTGGTTGAAGACGTTGAAGGCTTCCACCCGGAAGAGCATGCTCTTCGATTCCGTGAACGGCAGGTTCTTGGCAACAGCCATGTCGTAGTTGTCCGCTCCAGGGCCATAGAAGAACCGCCGCTTCGAAGTGCCCGGCTCGCCCAGGGCATTCATGCCGAACGCCGCCGTGTTGAAGTAACTATTTCCATTCGTTCGCGGGTTCTTGTTGAGATGCAGCGCAGCGCCGTTGTAGTCCGGCTCGTCGATGCTGCTGTTGTTCACGCCATTTGGGTTTGTGCCAATCAGCGAGTTGTCGCCATTGTTGATCATGGTTACGGGAAAACCGCTCGCAAAGCGGGTGATGCCGGAGAGAGACCAGCCTTTCGTCAACCGGTTGGAGTGAAACAATTGATCGAAGGGTAACTGATAGTCGTAGCTGACTACGAAGTTATGTTTCACATCGAACGCGGAGATGGCATAGCTCAATGCAGGATTGAACGGGTTGACCTCTTCGCCGATATTCGACGACTGATCCATTGACTTGCCATAGGTATAGGAAGCATCGAACTCAAGCCGGCCAGCGGTGTGACGGGCGCTCAACTGGAGCGAGTTGTAGTTCGCGTGACCGATGTTGGACTGGAGCGCATTGCTGCCGAAGTTTGGTCCATATGGCTGGCGTGTCCCGTTGACCATGCCGCCGGCCGCAGGGTAATAGACCGTGTCCTCACCGAAGGCGCCGCAGGTAACGGTTCCAAATACGACATCGCTTGGCTGGTTGAGGCTCAGGCAGAGAGAGGGATTACCCGGATTCGACTCGACCAGAAGGCGTTGCCGGTGCGAGGAAGAGCCGATGTAGCTCGCGCTGATAACTGTCTCCGGTCCCACCTGGCGCTCGATGGAGAGCACCCACTCTTCGGTATATGGGGTGTGGTTGTGAATGTCGTATCCCGGGATGCCGCTGATCGGCTCGTAGGTGGGCCAGTTGATATCGGGATCGGGGTTGCTGCGCGACGAGTTGAGCGGCGCAAATTTGTACGGGAATGGCTGGCCGTTGTTGGTTCCATCCGCGGCGTTGATAAAGGGTGTTGCGAAGAGCGGCGGCGCAGGGCTCGAGTAGGTGGTGCCGTAAGGAGCATTCGCCGCCAGGACGCCAATCTCAACTGCATCGATGGCAGTATAAAAGTTGCCGAAGCTGGCGCGCACGCTGGTTTTGCCAGGAGCGCCCAGGAATTTTCTGAAGAGAGTGCCGTCCTCGGCCTGCGGAGACCAGGCCACTCCGACGCGGGGCGAGAAACCAAGCGCATCAATCGGGGCCAGTGTATTGGGAATGCCAGGATCGCCGGGATAGAGGATGCCCGGAGGCGCGCCGGGAAAGACGACCGACTGCGCGCCGGGAACGAAGGTCGAGATCTGGTTATACTTCTCCGACCACGGCGCAATGCGGTCCCAGCGCAATCCGTAGTTGAGGGTCAGGTTCGGCAAAAGATGCCAGCTATCCTGGGCGAATACGCCAAAATATTTGTTGCGCGCGTAGAACGGATTCAACTGGCTCTGGTTGTATTGGGAGGGAACACCGATCAGAAAATCGGCAAAGTCCACACCGGTTTCCTGACCGGCAAAGACGAAGCTGCCGTTGAACTGCGCGATGGGATTGGCATTGACCTGGTCGGCATGGAACTCCGCACCGAACTTCATGGTGTGATTGCCGAGCACCTTCGAGAAGCTGTCCGCTATCTGATACGTGTTGTTCGCCTGGATAAGCTGATTGGCTGCAGCCCCAG
>JBAUCP010000501.1:0-2475 GCA_049677625.1 Occallatibacter sp.
GTTTAATATCTCCGCTTTGCGGTAGGCCAGGGCTTTAGCCCTGGCATTGCGAGCAGAAGAATGTGACTTTTTCTGTCCAGCGGCGCGCAAAGCGCGCCGCTGGACAGAAAAAGATTGGCGCGGGGCAGCTATTGTCAGGGCTGAAGCCCTGACCTGCCAGTTCTTAAACAGGTTCTAAGCGCACCTGCAAATGACAGGCAATTACTGTTGCATCGCCTTGCGCAGTCTCTCTTCCGCATCCGCATTCCAGTAGCCGCAATCGAGTTCGAAGAAGACCGACGTGTAAGGCAGCGCAAGGCTGGTCTTGATGATCAGCACCCGGAACACCTGCGCGCGCTCATCCAGCTTTGCGATGATCTGCTCATGCGGAAGCTGATTGATGTTCGCGCCATGGAGCAAAGCGCGGAGCCGCTGCCTGCATGCGCCAATGCCGGGCGCATCGCTCTCCGCCACATAATCGATTTCGAGGTCAGTGTAGACATTGGCGCGGACGTGCCCGCTCGCGGCAATGCGTTTCAGGACCGCTGCTACCGTTGCCACGTGGTCGCCGCCCGCCACGATGGTCTCGATGCCGGGCTTGGACTGCGCCGGATAAGCTGAGTCGGCTACAACAATCCAGTTGCGATGCCCGAAGACAGGCAGCCTGTGCAGCAGCTCCTGCTCCCACGCTGATTGCTGGGTCTTATGTGTGTTCGTGGTCGTTGCTGCAGCCATCCTCTACTCTCCTCCCGGACAAACCGCGACTTTGCCGCATCGGCCTGAGGCCATCAGCGCATAGGCTTCATCCGCCTGCTCCAGCGCAAAGCGGTGCGTGATGATCTCTTCCGGGTGCAGCTCCCAGCGCACCAGCCGCTCCACAAGCTCTTCCATCTTCCAGGTCGAGGTTACCCACGATCCGTAGATCGTCTTCTGATCGTGAATCATGTCCGGCGAGGGGTTGAAGGTCACCGTGCCGCCTTCGCCAATCATCACCATCTTTCCCCATTTGCGCGTGGCGCGAATCGCCATGGCACGCGCTTCGGCATTGGCTGAGCAGTCCACGGCCCGCTCCACGCCATGCCCCGCAGTCAGCTCACGCACCTGCGCCTCGTTGTCCGTGCCCGAGGCCAGAACCACGTCGCACAATCCAAGCTGCATCGCCAGGTCGAGCCGCTCCCTCGAGATGTCAATACCGATGATCTTCTCCGCTCCCAGCTTGCGGCAGAGCGCGCCCGCGGCCAGCCCCACCGGCCCCAGGCCCATGATCAGCACCGCGTCGTTGCCGCTGATGCCGATCTTTTCCAGCCCCTCGTACACGGTGCCGAATCCACACGCCACCTGTGCACCGTCGGCGTAGGACAGCTCATCGGGCAGTGCGATCAGGTCCTTCTCTTCGGCGATCATGAACTCGGCCATTCCGCCATCGCGCTGCCAGCCGTAAGCGCGGCGATAGACCGGGCTGGTGCAGGAGATCATGAATCCGCGCCGGCAATCCGAGCACACGCCGCAGCCCGAGATGTGGTAAACAATCACCCGGTCGCCTGTTTTGAATCTGCGGCATCCCGGTCCGGCCTCCACAATCAGCCCCGCGGGCTCGTGGCCGGCGATCACGCCCTGGTAGCCTTCAGGCCCTTTGCCCAGATGCTGGCGATAGATGCAGCGAATGTCCGACCCGCAAATGGTCGAGGCTTGCACTTGCAGCAGAACCTCGCCATGGCCCGGCGAGGGCACGGCTACATTTCTCATCTCTACGGTGCTGTTTCCCGGCAGGTAGGCCGCTCTCATGGTGCTCATGCACTTGTCTCCGTTGTCTTTGTTGCCGCGCAGGCCGTGCCCAGCGGTCCGCTCAAGGCGCTGTAATCTCGCCGCTGACGTCCCACAAATCCTCCCACGACTGGTTGTCCTTCCACAAAAACACCTGCCCTTTAATCAAGCGGCAGTTGCTGTCGATCTTGGCGATGGCCTGCATGTCCTCGGCGCTCAGCGGCTCGCTCACCACGGCGCGCAGGTTGGCCAGGTAGTTGCGGCGATTGGTGGAGAAGGGAATCGGCGTCTGCCCGCGTTGCACTGCCCACTTCAGGCATACCGCCGCAGGATGCAAGCCCAGCCGCGCTGCAATCCTCACGATCACCGGGTCTTCGAGCGGCGACGTGTCTTGCGGCGTGCGGTCGCGTTCCGGCCGCGCCGGCGAGCCCAGCGGAGAGTAAGCGATCGGCTCGATGCCGTTCTCACGCAGAAAGCCGAAAAACTCCGGCTGCTGAAAGTGCGGGTGAAGCTCCATCTCGTTTACCGCCGGCTTGATGCGCGCATCGCGCAGCACCAGCTTCATCTTCGCAATCGTCATGTTCGAGGTTCCGATGTGACGCACCAGTCCGCGATCCACCAGCTCCTCCATCTTTCTCCACGTCCGCATGTAGTTCTCGTGGATGTAGGGCACGGCATTCGGATTGCGCACATTCACGTCGCAGTGCGGTGGATGATGGTTGGGAAAAGGCC
>JBAUCP010000502.1:0-4827 GCA_049677625.1 Occallatibacter sp.
GTCCCATTCTTTGGTTGGTGAGGCTGATGGGTTATGTACTACGGCGTGGAGGTGGTTGTGTGCCATGAGCCATTGCGTTCGATAGAACGATACTTGTTCATTCTCAGGCATCGCGCCGATAGACAAGGACTTTGCAGTTTCTTCTGTTTCCAATTGCATTGACGACACTCCAGTCGTACTCTTGGATTGTCGGATGCAAGAGTTGGAGCCCCGCCCTGGCAGGCGGGGTTTTCTACTTTCAGCCCACTATAACACCGATTGGTAGCGCGACTTTTCAAACTGCACCACTACCACAGCCTGAGACGGCGAATCGTTCGAGAAATTTGTATCGCATCACGATTGAATCGCATCAGGATATAATGGAGACAACGCCATCTCACGCGAAGGCGAGCCGAATGACGATGCGACCGAAAAACTCGAGGCAGATGTTTCAGGAGCTGGCATTTTTCCGTCACAAGCTGCGCAAGTTCTTGCGCTTCAGCGAGCGTGAGGCGCGCAAGTGCGGCATTACCCCGCAGCAGCACCAACTGATGCTCGGGGTGGCCGGATTTACCGGCACAGGCACGGCCAATATCTCGGAGATTGCGGAGTTTCTGCAGGAGAAGCACAACTCCGTGGTGGGGCTGGTGGATCGCGCCGTAGAGAGTGGGCTGGTCGAGAGGGCCGAGGATGCTGCCGACCGGCGCGTGGTGGTGGTGTCTTTGACCGCTCGCGGCGAGGAGATTCTGAGCGAGCTTTCGCTGCAGCACCGCGAGGAAGTGAAGCGGCTGCGCCTGGAGTTTCAGCGCGCGGATGACGGCGAAGACAAGGCCCGCTCAGCCGGCCGCAGAAAGGATCGAAGTAAGGGTGCGCAGCCGGCGCGGCCTTGAAATGCCCAGCATGAAGATGAACAAAGGCAACAAAACACCACGCAGCGGCAGCAGGTTTCTGAATCATCCTCTGCTTCGGAAGTATGCGCCGCTGGTCCACGAGGATCTGACGGCGGTGTATGCGCGCGATCTGCGCAAGTGGCTGGTGATTGCGCCGCTGATCGGAGTGGTCACCGGCCTGGCGATCACGGCGATTGTCATTATCATTCTCAGGCTCATGTGGCCGCCGGTGCTCAGCTACTATCTGCGTCATCACTGGGCCATGGTTCCGGGGCTGCTGCTGGGGTGCGCGGCCACGGGGCTGATCATGCAGTTCTTCACCCCCGACGCCAACGAACACTCGACGGAAGAGATCATCCGCTCGTATCACGAGCACCAGGGCGACGTGAACATGCGGCCGTTTCTGGCCAAGCTGTTGGGGGCCGTCACTACGGTGGGCTTTGGCGGCAGCGCGGCGCTGGAGGGGCCGAGCATCTACGGCGGCGGGGCGATCGGCTCGTGGCTGTGGACGCGGCTGCGGCGGGTGGGGCGGTTCCAGCCGCGAAGCGCGGGCCTGTTCAATGGTTTGTTCAATCTTGACCCGCGCGACCGGCGCATCATGCTGATCTGCGGCGCAGCGGCGGGCATGTCGGCGGTATTTCGCGCGCCGCTCACGGGCATCGTGTTTGCGCTGGAGATGCCGTACAAGGACGACCTGGCGCACGAGGCGCTGCTGCCGTCGCTGATCGCGTCGGTGGTGTCGTTCATGACCCTGAGCTTGTTTCTGGGCAGCGCGCCGCTGTTCGATTTCGCCACGGCGACGTCGTTTACGCGGCGCGATCTGGCGTGGTGCGCGTTGCTGGGGTTGTGCATCGGCCTGATCGCGATGGCTTTTGTGACCACCTTCCGGCGCGTGCGCAGCTTCTGCGTGGACGCGCGGGCGCCGCACTGGGTGAAGCTTGCGGTCGGCGGCCTGCTCACCGCGCTGTGCGGGCTGGCCTTTCTGCACTTTTACAATGGCTCGCTTGTGCCCATTGGACCGAACTACGAGGCGGTGAGCCTGATCCTCGAGCATCCGCACACGAGCCTGGAACTGGTTCTGTTCGGAGTGCTCAAGCTGGGGGCGACTATTTTCACGCTGGGCGCCGGCGGGGTGAGCGCGATGTTCGTTCCGCTGTTTCTCACCGGCGGAGCGTTTGGCGTGGCGTTTGCGCAGTCGGTGGCGCACAGTGCGTCGCTGGGGCTGTATGCCGCGGTGGGCATGGCCTGCTTTATCGCCGCGGGGTACAAGACGCCGCTGGCCGCGGTGGTGTTTGTGGCCGAGGCAACCGGCGGACACGCATTTATCATTCCCAGCCTGATCGGGGCGGCGGTTGCTTATGCCGTCTCCGGCGATGCTTCAGCCTCGGGCGACCAGCGGCTGCATGAAGCGGTCAAGGTGCACGCGCTCAAGGGGATTCCGGTAAGAGAAGTGATGCAGAGCCAGGTGATTGCGGCGTCGTCTTCGCTCAAGCTCAAGGAGTTCGCGGCCACGCTTTCGCCGCATACGCGCCACGAGGTGTTTCCGGTCTTCGATGGCGAGAAGCTGATTGGCACCTGCAGCCTCTGGTCCCTGAGCCACGTTCCGCCAGAGAAGTGGAACACCATGACCGTGCGCGACATCGTGCAACCGCATATCGAGAACATTTCTCCCGAGACGGACCTGACGGAGGCGCTTCGCCTGCTGCTGAGCGAGGATGGCCAGCCCACGCTGCTGGTGGTGGAAGAAGGCCGGAAGGTGGTGGGAATTTTGACCAAAACGGATGTTCTGCAGGCCCTGTTGCCGAGCCGCCGCGAACCATCCAACGAGGAAGAGGAAGAGTCGGTGCCCAGTCCAGGGTGACGAGCCAGGCTGACCGAAAGTGCATACGCAGTTGAAGACTTGAACATGAAGGAGAATTCGCATGGCCGATTTTTCCATTCCCGATCTCGACAGTGATCCGGAAATGAAGCCCGAAGGCAAGGGCCAGTTTGGTATTGCGCTGGAGCCGGAGGTCATCAAGATCTGCGGCTACGCTATGCTGGTGGGGCTGGTCGGCGGCGTGGTCGCTCAAGGCCTGCTGGAGCTGATTTACTTCTTCACCAATATCTTTTTCTACGGCCGTTTCTCTTTCGCGCTCACCTATCCTGCGCACAATCATCTGCACCTGTGGGTGGTGCTCATTCCGCCCATCGGCGGCCTGGTGGTCGGGCTGCTCATTTATTTCTTTGAGCCGACGCTAAAGGGCCACGGAATCCCGGAAGCAATGGAAGCGGTTCTGTTCGGCCACAGCCGCATGCGGCTGCGGGTGGCGATTCTCAAGCCGCTGGCCACGGCCCTGGCCATCGGCACCGGCGGGCCATTCGGCGCGGAAGGGCCGATCATTCAGACCGGCGGCGCGTTAGGTTCACTGCTGGGGCAGGCGCTGGGATTAAGCCCCTACTATCGCCGCGTGCTGCTGGCCTCCGGCGCGGCGGCCGGGATGGCGGCCACGTTTACCGCGCCGCTTGCCGGCGTTCTGGTGGCGGTGGAGCTGTTGCTCTTCGAGCTGCGCGCCCGCTCTTTTATTCCTGTCGCGCTGGCCGCGGCGGTAGCCACCGGCGTGCGTGTGCACTTTGCCGGATGGGCGCCGCTGTTTCCCATGCCGGAGTACAAGATCACCGGCACCAACGAGCTGTGGCTGTTCGCCGTGCTGGGCATACTGATGGGCCTGGTGGGGCTGGTGATGATCCGCGTGCTCTCCTGGCTGGAAGACTTCTTCGACGACCTGCCGATCAAGTACGCGGCCATCTGGTCGCCTGCAATCGGGGCGCTGATTCTGGGCGGCATCGGCTACTTCTGCCCGCAGGTCCTCGGCACCAGTTACGACACCATCCGCGACATGCTCAACGACCGGCTCACCATGGGCAGTCTCGCCGGGATCAGCTTCGCCAAGTTCTGGGCCCTGGTTATCTCGCTCGGTTCCGGAACAACGGGCGGCGTTTTCGCTCCGTCCCTGGTGGTGGGCGGCGGGCTGGGCGCGGTCTTCGCGATGGGATGCAAGCACATCTTCCCGCAACTGGTGAGCGATCCGGGGTTCTATTCGCTGGTGGCCATGGCGGGCGTCTTCGGGGGAATCGCGCGCGCGCCGTTTACCAGCATTGTCTTCCTCGCCGAACTGAGCCATAACCCAAACTCGCTGCTGCCGCTCATGATTTGCGTCATGATCTCCGATGGGGTGGTGCGGCTCTTGAGCCGCGAATCGATCATGACGGTCAAGCTGGTCAAGCGCGGGCTGATCGTGCTGCAGGACTACTCGGTGCCGGTGCTGATGCGCGCGCGCATCGACCAGGTCATGCGCAAGGAGTTCCACACTCTTGAAGCCGGCGAGGAACTGCGTTCGGTCGTTGCCAAGCTGCCTCCCGGCGACGTGGGCTTCATCCCCATCGTGAACGCCTCGGGTGTCCTGAACGGCATCGTGGAGGCGCACGATCTGCTCCGCATCGAACCGCCCGATCATCATTTCACGATGGGAGAGCTGGCGCATCAGGACTACGTGGTGGCGTTCCTGGGCGAATCCGTCGACCGGGTTCATCGCGACATGATGCTGAAAAATGTCGAGAATGTGGTGGTGGTGGAATCGAGCCGGAAGCTCAAGCCGGTCGGCATCGCCCGGGCCAACGATATTCTTCAGCTTCGGCGCTGGCTGCTGGAAGAGGAAACGGGAGAACTGCGCCAGGCAACTCTGGACAAGCCGGAGAAGAGTCCAGGAGTGAAGCTGGGATAGGGCGGCATGTTTCTTTGCATCCTTTCGCTTCCACAGGTGCGATTTGGTAAGGATCTGAGCTGCTGCGAAGAAACCGCAGATCCTTCGACTGCGCAGGTTGCAAAAGCGCAACCTGCTCCGCTCAGGATGACAGTGCTTAAGTCAACTCATCAACAACTTAGCAGAGATCTATATGTCGATACAGTCTAGTCTAC
>JBAUCP010000503.1:0-5739 GCA_049677625.1 Occallatibacter sp.
AACTGAGACCGCTAATTGCGTTTTGCCACTTCCCGCGGGTCCTTCAAGCAGAAGTGGCTTCTGCAGCTTCGCCGCCAGGAATACAACCTGGGTCATCACCGGGTCGATGAAGTAGCCGGTGGCTGCAAGTTTGCTTGCGAGATCTTCGATTGAATCAAACATCCGCTTGTCCTTGCACTTGTACTGGAATTGGCACCGCGATTTGCTCACTGTCGGCGCTCCGGCCGCCAAGCAAGATGTCTTGTGCAGGGACCACTTGAGCCCAAACATTTGCCAGCGAGGTAGCCCCCAACGCCGCCAGCAGGACCAAAATCCCGCGGCTCCAAGGGTCCCCTGACCATGTTGTCCAAACCGGCCAGCCGTAACAGACAACCACCGCGAAGTCGAGAAACGTTAGCAAAACCGCGATGATGAAAAACCTGGGTCGCTTCGTCACCTGGGCCTCCTCGAATGCCGAGTCAGCATGAGGCGGCTTCGAAATTCGGTCAAATCTGTGGTGCATGCGGGCGAAAATTTGCGCCAGACATGGGTTGTCGGCGAATTTGACCCAATTCGGGTAGGGACCCATCATGCCTGCGTCTGGGAAGCCCATACACAGGATCCAGAGCGAGATGCCTACCTTCCCCATCCCAACCACCGCGCCGGACGATGAGGGTCGAGCCGTCGGGCCGACCAAGCTCTTGACCGTCCGGGATTTGTGCGAAGTCTTCGGGGTCACGCCCGGCTGGGTATACACGCGGACCAAGAAGGACGCGATCGACCCCCTGCCGGTTGTTCGCCTCGGGCTGCGAGGGATTCGCTTCGATCGGGACAAGATTTCCACTTACATCCGCCAGCGGGAACGGTATCCGGTCGGTGCTACGCTGGAATCACCCAGCGGAAGTGCCCCAATCGAAGGAAAGGGGCATTTCAAATTGAAAAGACAGCGAATCCAGACCGGCAGTGTCCGGTTGCGTGAGGATGGCGATCCAGCCTGGTGGGAAGGCTTCTATCGAGAGGACGTGATCACCGAGGCGGGGAAGAGGGTGCGGCGACGCCGTGCCGTAAACCTCGGCTCCCTGAAAGATGTTCGCTCGAAGAAGGCCGCCTTGCTGAAGCTGGCCGTCATCCTTGAACCCATTAACCAAGTTAAGTGCCGCCCGAAGACGATGATGACGTTTCGAGGATTTATCGAGAAATATCGGACGCTTAAGCTGGCGAACAAGAAGGGGACGACGAAGCACGGATACGAGACCAACATCCGCGCCCACTACCTCCCCGAGTTCGCTGACATACAGCTGTCCGAAATTACCGTCGAGGCGGTACAGAACTTCATCAACCAGAAGGCAAAGGAAGGCAAGGCGCTGCAGACCCTCAAGAACATGAAATGGGGGCTCAGCTCCATCTTCCGCGCCGCTCAGAAATACGGATACATGACCTCCAATCCCGCACGTGAAGCCGATCTCCCTCCGGAGGAGATCAGAGAGCAGAAGAAACTCCCGACCGGCGATCAACTGATTCAGTTGATCAACGCCATCGAGGAGCCGATCAGCACGCTGGTCTATCTGGTCTCTGTCGCTTCGATCCGTCCGGAGGAACTGGCTTTCAAGTGGAAGGATCTGGTTCCCGAGACCAGAAACCTGTGGGTGGTGCGCGCGGTCAATCAGGGTGAGTTGCACACCCCGAAGTACCACCGCTCGAACCGTCCGATCCGACTGACGGAGGCAGACGTCGCGCGTTTGCTTGCGTTGAAGGAGCGGATGAAGGCCGGGGACGAGGACTGGATGTTTCCCAACCGTATTAAGAGTGGCAAGACCATGAAGCCTGGTCCGATCTGGCACGAGACGCTTCTGGGCCGGCGCATTCAGCCGGTGGCAGACCGGCTCGGCCTTCCGCATATCACGTGGCGTCTCTTGCGGCACTGGGGAGCGACACAGATGGTGGAGGAACGGGTTCCGATCAAAGCGGCGCAGGAACGCCTCGGTCACTCCCGGCCCGATATTCTGCTCAAGATCTACGCTCATGTGCTCGACGCGTCTGCGGACGCGGCGGCCGAATCGCTGAGCGGACAGTTGAGCGGCGGGCTGAGGGCGATTGAGGCTGCGCAAAATGCTGCCGTATAAGCGGTTGATTGCTTATCGGCAGCTAAACGGCAGCTAGAGGATTGCGGCCTCTAGTGTAAGTTGTTGAAAGTATTGGAGGCGCGGGCCGGGATCGAACCGGCGCATAAAGGTTTTGCAGACCTCTCCCTTACCACTTGGGTACCGCGCCTTGGCAGGGCTGCCTCACTTCAGGAACCGGTCCAGACCGCCGTAGCCAACCCGGCAGGCGCCGGAGGGCGGTTTGGAGCGGGAGACGAGATTTGAACTCGCGACCCTCGCCTTGGCAAGGCGATGCTCTACCACTGAGCTACTCCCGCTTAAACAACTTCCAGTCCCCATCCACAGCTCTGAAACGCAGCCGATTGCCTTTTGGAATCAGGCCGCTGCCAGGCTGAGACTTACGTTCTAAACAGACCGGATACTGCTGTAACGCAACTTCGAGTATACCGGTCGGCCCAAACCCGGTCAAACCGCTCCGGGGGCCGCTGCGGGGGCCGCTCCGGCGCCCTTTTCTTCGCGGACAAGCTCGCCGTCGCGCATGTACAGGATGCGTCCGGCGATGGAGGCAGCCTCAGGGTTGTGGGTAATCATCAGGGTGGTCTGGCCCAGCTCGCGATTGGAGCGCATGAGCATGTTCAGCACCGCATCGGAGTTCCTGGTATCGAGGTTGCCGGTGGGCTCGTCCGCCAGCACAATGGCCGGCCGGGTGATGAGCGCGCGCGCAATGGCTACCCGCTGCTGCTCGCCGCCGCTCAGCTCCGCCGGCCGGTGCTGAAGGCGGCCGCGGATCGAAAGCAGGTCACCCAGGTGGTCGAGATAGGCGAGATCCAGGGGCTCCTTGCGGCCGCTTACCGCGTAGCCGATCTCAATATTGCCCATGGCCGAAAGCGTCGGCAACAGGTTGAACTTCTGGAAGACGAAGCCGATGCGGTGCTTGCGCAGCCGGGTGCGTTGACCGTCACTCAATGAGGCGAAGTCAACGCCGTCAATGATTACGCGGCCCTGTGTGGCCTGGGTGAGCCCGCCCAGCAGGTAAAAGAGGGTGGACTTTCCCGAGCCGGAGGGACCAACAATGGCGACAAACTCGCCTGGCTGGACGGACAGCGAAACCCCGCGCACCGCGGTGACCTGAAGACGGCCCGCCGCGTACACCTTGGTCAGGTTTTCGGCGAGGATGATGGGCGACGAGGCTTCAGACGGCACATTGCCATTGTAAATGGGGCGCGCGGGCGCAACCTGGCCAGTCCAAGTGCGGCGCCGGGCCTTATCTCTTCTACCCGGAGAGCAGGAAAATGCGGGCAAAGCCGCGTTTCACGCTACCGGCGTCTCCCAGTCGTCCGACGCACTGACTGTGGGGTCCATCCATGTCCATTCAATTTTCTGGTAGGTAAACGAGATCTCTTCGAGCAGCGGAAGGTTGGCCTTGGCCGGGTCTTCGTTGTCCGGCATGTATTCCCGGATTGAAGCGATACTGGCGTTGACCAACTCAATTGTGTAAGTCTGCTTCTCCTTGCCGGTCGTCGAAGTGGACCAGAACTTCAGCTCCCACTGAGTCAGGTTCTCGTTATTGACAAGCGCCTCCCAAAGTTGCGGTGACGCCCTGTCTACCTCCTTCAGAATGAAGATGGGCTTGTGCATCCTCTTGCCGGTGGGCAGCCCGGACTGAGGATCGCGAGGGCTGAGGATTTCGTTGCTGAAAGAGTGAACCAGAATGCTGCCCTCCCGGCCCTCCTGAGTCACCCCTCCCTTGATTGCACCTTGTTTCTGGCCCTTCAAAGTCAAGTACGCATTGAGTGGCATGAGACGCTCCTTGCAGGGGAGTCTACACCGGCAGTTCGTTAGTGTCAGGTCTTTTCCCCGAAGCCACCCGCGCCCTGTCTTGACCCTTCGCGGTCCGGGTCACGTTGAGCTTGGGTGCGGGAGCCGGATCGGCGGACCTGTGCGCAGCCAGGCCGGCGAGGCTCTAAAACGGGGCGATGCTCTAAAATGGGAGGTGCAACGATCTCACACGCAGGATTGCCCGCCCATGGCTGCTGAATTGAAAACGTCTCTTGTCTCGTCGATTGAAGCGGCCGCCGCGCAGGCCGGCCTGGTGCTGGTCTCCGTGGCCCAAAGCACCAGCTCGAATGGCAGCAACACGGCCGTCTTCCAGTTTGGGCTGCCGGACGTGGATACGCCGGGAAAGGTGCTGAAGCTGGAGCTGACCGAGGGCTTCGACTTCGACAAGCCGGAGCTGCTGGCGCAGATGGGCGCGCACCTGGCGGCCGAGGCCAAGCGCCTGAGGAATCCGCGGCCGGAGTGCTACGTGACCCTGGGCGGGCTGCCGCTGGCCTTTGGCGAGTTCCAGTGGCCGTTTCATGGCTCGACATCGGGCGCGGACACCTACATTGTGCATGGCGAGATTCGGCTGGCCGACGGCAGCACGAACAATCTATTCGCCAAGATTTCCGCCAGCGTTACGCAGACCTTTGCGGAGATTGTGCCGGCGATGGAGCAGCCTTACGCCGAGACCTTTGTTTACAACGCGGTGCGCAAAACGGTGGACCTGGGCCAGCTGGAATTTTTGAAGTCCGGCAACCGGCAGCCCGTGCCGGTGACCACGCGCTTCTACAGCCGCTGGCAAAAGAAGTTTGTGTTTACCGACACCGACGACAACGAGCGGCTGCACTACCTGCTCGCCAAGGTCTACTGGCTCTCCGGCGTGCTGGGTGGCGGCAAGCCGGTGTGGATCGCCGATCCGCGCGACGCGCAGTACCTGAATACGACAGAGCAGGACCTGATGCGGATGGCCGGCGACGAGGCCGGCGAAGGGCTGATGACGCTGGAGGGCGAATTTGCTGCTGCCACGCCGGCGCTGATGGCGCAGGCCGCGGAATACCAGGAAGCTCTTGAAGCAGCCTTGGACTTTACCAAGCCGAAGTTCAATGAGTCGATGCGGTCGGGCCACGCGAATATGTAAGCGAGATCTTTCTGCGAGCTGGTGTAGTGTCTCCAAAGTTCGCATATATTGAGCATCCCAAAAGCAGGTCCTTCGACTCCGTTTGGCCCAAGAGCGGCCAAACTCCGCTCAGGATGACAGAGTATTTTTGATTTGGGCTCTAGCGACAGGACATTACAGCGCGGACCCGCACCCGGAGCAGAACTTTGCGCCGGAGGGATTGGCCTGCTGGCAGCGCGGGCAGGCGATGAGCGTCCCCGGTTGCGCGGCTCCTCCAGAGACTGCAGCAGGCGGCACATTCACCGTTACATTGATGGGCTGTCCTGCGCCCCATCCCGGCACAGCGATGCCCAGCGACGCCGCAATGCCGGCGGCCTGGATGGCGTTGAACTCGCGCACGCGGCCGGGCATGAAGAAGCACTCAAAAAAGCCGAGAATGGCGGGCATGCCGGTCCAGAAGAAGATGCAGTAGAGAATGCCCAGCCCGGTGCGGCGCAGATAAAAGTGGTGGATGCCGAAGGTGCCCAGAAACAGGGCCAGGAGAATGCCCACAATCTCGTCGCGGCGCACCGCCTCATAGTGCTGGTAAAAGACGGCCTCTGAATTGGGGTAAACCGCGCTGCTCATGTTGCTTCTCCTTCCTGCCCTGCATGGATGGTACGCGCCTGCCCGTTGCCGGGTTCCATGCGCACCTGGTTGCCTTGCCGCATTGTCCCACAC
>JBAUCP010000504.1:0-4593 GCA_049677625.1 Occallatibacter sp.
GAATCACCCGGTATTCGGCAGCACCTCCGGCTCTTTCGGCGGCGCTCCCACTTACAACCAAGGCAACGTGCAGAACTACGGCTTCGCCACCAGCGGGACAACGAACAGCCCGCGTGTAATCGAGTTCCGCGCCAACATCGACTTCTAAAGCTCCTGAGCAAATGCCCCAATTGCTGCCGCGTCTCCGCAAACCGCGGGATGCGGCAGAAATTTTGCCCGGAATGTTGTCAAACGCAGCAGGCTTGCGGTTGTTCGTTCCGCAGATGCAATCCCGGATGCAAACATGTATCCTGACTGCTATGCGCGAGTTGCGAAACGGCGCGGGCTTCCGGTTCCTATAAAGACGAAGTCTGCATGAGCCGCTGTGCAAATCGTGTCCGGAAAGTGATGGAGTATGGCCGCTTCTACGGCAAAAGGGACCAAGGGGTTGGGGAAGCGATCGGCGAAGGCCTCGCACGGCACCAGCGTCGATACGGCATTTCAGCAGATGCGCGACCTGATCGTGCACGGGCGCATGGCGCCGGGAACCTGGATTGTAGAAGGTGACCTGTGCAATCACCTGAATATGAGCCGCACGCCGGTACGCGGCGCGCTCTATTTATTGCAGCGCGAAGGCTACGTCCTCGAATACAAAAATGGCAGCAAGTCGCGCATGGTTGTTGCGCCGCTGACCAAAGAAGATGCCAGTGAGCTCTATCCAATCATCGGGCGCATTGAAGGCCTCGCAGGGCGGCGCACCGCATTGCGTCCGCAGGAGGAGCGCAGGGAACTGGCCGCCAGCCTGAAGGCGATCAATGAAAAGCTTGACAAGATAGCGCGCGATCGCAGCTTGGGCGGCCCCAACATCTTCGACCTCGACCACGAGTTTCATCGCCTGCTCGTGACCGCCGGATCTGGCCCGCGCCTGACAGCGTTGCACCGGGCCATCGAACCACAGACGGAGCGCTACTGGCGCCTCTACGCCAGCTCGATCATCAATGAACTGCACGTCTCCGTGAAGGAGCACGAAGAGATCATCGCCGCGCTCCTCGAAGGCAACCCCGATCGGCTGGAACGCGCGCTCTACACCAACTGGGAGAACGGCTGCGCCCGCCTGGCGCACGTCATCGATATCTTTGGCGAGCGCGGAAGCTGGTGAGCGGCGTCCAGGCCAATCGGCTCACGATCGGTTGAAGTGCAATGCAGGTTACGCCGGAAATGGCGTGCTCGCGGCGGCACACGTGGGGCGGTGTGCCTGCGCGAATTCGTATGTGGCGCGCGCAGATTCCAGTTCCTCCCCACATAACTCCAGGCGCGGCGCGCGCACGCGGGCCCATCCCGCGCCGGCCTCCTGTTGCACCTGCTTGATGAGCTGGACGAATTTGGGCACCGTATCCATGCGCAACAGCGGCAGAAACCAGCGGTAGAGCTCGAATGCCTCCTTCATTTGCCCTGCACTGGCCAGGCGAAACAGATCGACGGACTCGCGCGGCATTGCATTTACGAGCCCTGCGACCCATCCCACCGCACCCGCTGCGATGCCTTCGACGATCACATCGTCAACGCCGACAAGGACTGACAGCCTGTCATCGAGCAGCGCGCGAATTGAACTGACCCTGCGAACATCTGCGGAGGACTCTTTGACGGCACTTAAATTGGGATACTCTTTGGCCAACTCCGCAATCTGTTCAGGCAGAAAGTCCGTGCCATAGGCGATGGGATTGTTATAAAGCATTCCCGGCAGCGGCGCGGCCTTTAGAACTGCCGCAATATGCGCTTTGCTTTCGCGCCAGTCGCCTTTGTAGACGTAGGGAGGCAGAATCATCAGCCCCGAGCAGCCTGCGTCATGCGCGGCGCGCGCCAGCTCGACTGCGTCTGCAGTGGAGAGTGCAGAAACAGTCCCGACAACCGGAGCCTTGCCGCCCAGCGCCGCCACGACGGTTTTGAGGATATCCT
This sequence comes from Occallatibacter sp., assembly GCA_049677625.1. Classification (GTDB taxonomy): domain Bacteria; phylum Acidobacteriota; class Terriglobia; order Terriglobales; family Acidobacteriaceae; genus Telmatobacter. The sequence continues at coordinate 1,936 of JBAUCP010000504.1, forward strand.
TCTTTTCAGCCATGCTCAACGTAGGAGCCTCGCTGAGCGAGCCCAGGCAGATGACGCCACTGCAGCCATTTTGAACCAGCCATTGCGCATGCCGCGCAACGGTTGCGCGATCGACGGTCATGTCGGGTTTGAATGCGGTGGTCATGGCAGGCAATACGCCAGTCCAGTTCATACTTCCTCCAGAGCCGCAGATACAGGCGCCGTGGCCAGCGCAAAGCGTGCGGGCAGATAAGGCTCAGGCGCAATAGCAGGCTCGCTGCCGGTGAAAGCGGAAGCCAGCAGTTCCGCCGTGGCCAGCGAGGTGGTAATGCCCAGGCCTTCATGGCCGGTTGCGAGCCACATCGTTCGATCGCCCGGCGCGGGTCCAATCAGCGGAAGCTTGTCCGGCGTTGCGGCGCGAAATCCCGTCCACACGCGAAGGATGTTGAGTTTCTGCAAAGCCGGCATGTAGAGCGCCGCGCGAGCCAGCATGGCGCCCAGAATCTCGCGGTCCACACCAGTGTCTTCCGCGCCATATTGACGAGAGGAGCCGATCAGCAACTGGCCTGTGGGCCTCGGCTGCACATTGAATGCTACCGAGTCGGCAGCAGAACCATGAGCGCTTTTCAGATAGCCCAGCTCGACCAGTTGATGTTGAATGAATCCGGGATAGCGATCGGTGATGACAAGATGCCCCTTCCGCTTGCGGACAGGCAGCTCCGGCAACAGTGCGGTGGCGTCCGCGCCCAGGGCGTGAATCAGCCGATCCGCGCCTATCTCCACCCCATCGTCGAGCACCATGCGGCCGTTACCGATCGCATGGACCGATCGGCCCACGATAAGCCGCGCACCGAGCTGCTCCGCGCGGCGTGCCAGCTCCAGAGCCGCAGCCGGCGGATAGACGACGGCATCCTCCACAACCAGAAGCCCTCCCACCAATCCGCTGGCGAGATTCGGCTCTTCTTGAGCCAACTGGCTCGCTGTGAGCAGGCGGCAGGGCACATCGCGTTCTGCATACCAAGTCTGCTTCCGCTCCGCGCTCTCCATCTCCGCCTCGTCGGCAGCAATCCACAGCGTTCCAGTCTGCAGATATTCCGCGGATGAGGACAGGCCCAGTCCGCGCCATAGCTGCTGCGAATAGCGCGTCAGAGCAAACTGCGCCTCCGAGTCGTCCATGACCACAATGTGGCCCATGCCTGCCGCAGTGGCGCCGCTGCCCAACACATCCCGTTCCACGAGTGCTACACGAAAGCCACTTTGCGCGCAGGCCAATGCGCAGGCGCAGCCCACAATGCCGCCACCGGCAATGGCAACGTCGAAGCTCATCGCCGCGCTCATCGCGCCTTTCCATCGCGGGTCGGAATTCCATCGCGGAATGGATCCGAGGACTGGAAGATCAGCGAGGCCTCAGATGTGACATAGGCCGAGCCGGTAATGTAAGGCAGAATCCTGTCGCCATCCAGTTCCACTCGGCCCGTAAAGACGCTGTCGAGAATGCCTTCCTGGCGCCACAACTGGCCCGGCGCAAGCTTGCCGTCAGCCACCAGGCAGGCCATCTTCGCGCTGGTTCCTGTGCCGCAGGGCGACCGGTCATACGCCTTGCCGGGACAAAGAACGAAGTTGCGGCTATGGTTGGCTGGATTGTGCGCGGCGGTGAACAGCTCGATGTGATCGACCTCTGCACCATTGACGCCGGTGATGCCGTTGGCCGCGAGCGCCTGGCGCACCTGCCACGTGAAGGCTGTCAACTGCTCCTCGCACTCCACGCTCAGAGTAAAAGGATGCTGCTCGATCAGGAAAAACCAGTTGCCGCCCCAGGCCACGTCGCCGTAAATCACCCCGAACCCAGGCAGCTCCACGGGAACGCGCGCGCGATAGCGGTAGGCTTCCACATTGGATATCGTGACTTGGTCCTTTTCTTCCAGCGTTATGGTTACGTCTCCCACCGGAGTCTCGATGCGGTGCTCGCCGGGACCGATTCTGCCCAGATACGACAGGGTTGCGGCCATGCCGATCATGCCGTGTCCGCACATGCCCAGATAGCCCGCGTTGTTAAAGAAGATGACTCCCGCCGCGGCCCCAGGATCGACCGGTTCAACCAGCAGAGCGCCTACCAGGACCTCGGAGCCGCGCGGCTCGCAGAGAATTGCACGGCGGTAAACGTCGTGCTCAGTGCGCAGCTTCTCCAGGCGCTGAGCCAGTGGACCGCTGCCCAGGTGCGGTCCCCCGGCAAGGACGCAACGAGTGGGCTCGCCGGCGGTATGGGAATCAATAACCTCGATGCGGAGCGGCAACGCAGTGTTAACCATGAAATTGTCTACAAAATTGCATACGTTGGGAAAATTCTACTCTGAAACCGTTCTCCACTCCAGCCAACTGCAACAGAAGGTAGTGGTGCAGTTTGAAAAGTGGCGCTACCAATCGGTGTTATAGTGGGCTGAAAGTAGAAAACCCCGCCTGCCAGGGCGGGGCACCAACTCTTGCATCCGACAATCCAAGAGTACGACTGGAGTGTCGTCAATGCAATTGGAAACAGAAGAAACTGCAAAGTGCTTGTCTATCGGCGCGATGCCTGAGAATGAACAAGTATCGTTCTATCGAACGCAATGGCTCATGGCACACAACCACCTCCACGCCGTAGTACATAACCCATCAGCCTCACCAACCAAAGAATGGGAC
>JBAUCP010000505.1:0-9571 GCA_049677625.1 Occallatibacter sp.
GAAATGTGTAGACGTAGCGGGCGAGAAACGGGGAACAGCTTTCGGACTGGAGGATGCGGTACTCGTAGGTCTTGGCGACGGCTGAGTGGCGGGCATGAAATGCCGCGTCTGCCATTGGACAGGCCTCCAGAATCCGGATGGACGGCGGCAGCGTCCGGTTCAATGCGCGAAGCAGGTTTTCAGGCGGAATGGGCGCATCGAGCGCGAAGCTGGCTACCTGAGCCAGCGCGTGCACGCCGGCGTCGGTCCGGCCGGAGCCCTGCGGCAGCGGCGTTTCGCCGGTAACGCGGCCCAGAGCGGCCTGCAGCTCACCCTGGATGGTCGGCTTGCCGGGCTGCACCTGCCAGCCGTGGAAGCCGGCGCCGTCGTAGGCCAGGGTCAGCTTCCAGGTCTGGCCGCCGGATGTGTTTGATGTCAATTCGCTCACGGAATCTACTGCCTAACAGGGTACTCGACTCGCGCCTCCATCGCCCGCCTAAAGCATGAGTGGGATATACTCAGCTTTCCGAACTTAGATGCAGCCGCACGCAGCCGAAACAGCTCTGCCGGATGCCGATGCCGGGAACGATCCGGCGGCTGATCGCGTATTAGTACCCGAACCTCAAAGACTGGACCGGGACCCTGCGGACCCCGCTGGCGGCAAACCTGGTCCTTGCAGGACACAAAATTGCATCCGGAAGGGTTCGCCAGCCGTCTTGAAGATTGGCATTCCAGATGTCGCAGCAACTCGTGGAGAGGAATCATGCATTTGTCTGCTGTACGTGTGTTTAAACAACAGGACCGGACCACTCACAAGACTCATAAGCAAACCGGGAACCGGCTGAGGGCGTTCGCCGCGGCGCTGCTGGGGCTGGCCTCCGGAATGCCGGCGGGATTTGCACAGCAGGCGCCAACGCAGACGACATCCGCTGCCGCTTCCGCGCTGCCGTCTGCTCCGGCGCCGGCCCAGACCGAGCCGCTTACTCTGCGCCAGTCCGCGCGCGATTTTTCAAACCCGGCCGGGCCTTTGCTCGGGAATCCGATCAACCGGTATCGCGGCACCACGATTGCCAAGGCGGACTTCGACAACTCAGTGCGGCTCACCGACCTGCTCAAGGACGGCAAGATTTATCTGAGCCTTTCGGACGCCATTGCACTGGCGCTCGAGAATAATTACGACATTGGGATTGCCCGCTATTACCTGGACATTGCCGACACGGATATCCTGCGCGCCAAGGCGGGCTCCTCGCTGCGCGGCGTAGGCGCCACGGTGCTCGAAAACACGCTGGGCGGCACATCGCAGACGCTCAGCTCCAGCGGCGCGCCGGGCACGGTGACCGGAGCCACCACGGGCAGTTCCGGCCTGGTGCTCTCAACCGATGGCGCGGGCCCGCTGCCGGAATACCGCGACCCGGTCGTGGGCGGCACGGTTCAGTTCGAACGGCAGAAGTCGCCGGAGACCAGCCTGTTCGTTCCGCGCTCCTACACCAACACGGACTCCTACGACTTTACCTACACGCAGGGCTGGGTTACGGGCACGTCGGGAACGCTGGCGTGGAATAACAGCCGCACCACGAACAACGGGTTCAACAGCTACAGCCCGCAGCTTTTATCCAACTTCAAGGCGACCGTCACGCAGCATCTGCTGCAGGGCGCGGGCATCTGGGTGAACAACCGCTTTGTCTACGAGGCGCTGCTCGACCGGCGCATCACGGACTCCACGTTCCGCCAGCAGATTCTCTCCACGGTGAACCAGGTGGAGAACATCTACTGGGTGGTGGTGAGCGCATATGAGGACGTGCAGGCCAAGGAGCGTGCGCTCGACCAGAGCACAAAGCTCGATGGCGATACCCGCAAGCAGTTGGAGATCGGCACCATGGCGCCGCTGGATGTGGTGCAGGCTGACTCGAACGTGGCGACCGACAAGCAGGCGCTCATCAACTCGCAGAGCAACCTGAACTACCAGCAGTTGGTGCTGAAACAGGCGATTGCGCGCAACCTGAACGATGCGGCGCTGGTGGCCGCGCCCATTATTCCCACGGACCGGGTGAACCTGGACGAGTTGCCGGAAGAGAGCCAGACTCCGGACCAGTTGACGCAAGCCGCATTCACAAACCGGCCCGAGCTGGAGCAGGCGGTTCTGGCGATCAAGAAGGACGAGATCACGCTCAAAGGCGCGCGGAACGCTCTGCTGCCAACGCTCGACATGTACGGGTTCTATGGCGGACAGGGCATCGGCGGCGCGCCGAATACGGCCTGCAATATCCTGGGCACGTCCTGCGGCGCGACCAACAGCAGCGACTATCCCACCGTGCTGAGCAATCTGGTCAACGGCAGTTCTTCAGACAAGGGCATCGGATTCAACTTCCAGGTCCAGCTCCGGAACCGGACGGCGCAGGCGGACCAGGCGCGCTCGCTCATCGAGTACCGGCAGGCGGAGATGCACCTGGAGCAGCTTTACACGCAGATCCGCATGCAGGTGGTGGCGCAGCAGTACGCGCTGTCGAACGACCGCGCGCAGGTGCGGGCATCGATTGCCGCCGAAGACTACGCGCGGCAGAGCCTGGACGCGGAGCAGAAGAAGCTGCACCTGGGCGCGTCCACTACGGCGAATGTGCTGCTGCAGGAGCGCGACCTGGCCGTGGCGGAAGCCAACCTGATTAACGCCAACCTGACCTATGCGAAGGACCGGGCGCTGATGTACCAGGTGCTGGCCACCACGCTGCAGCACTACGGCATCAACCTGAACGACGCGGCGACGGGCAACGTGGGAGCGGCTCCAGTGATTCCGGGGTTGGAGCCGGCGAAGAATACCGACGTGGCTCCGACTACGCCTCCGGCAGGCCAGTAGGTTCGATCAACAGCGTGCGGCGTTGAGTTGCGCAGGATGAAGACGGCCCGGCAAATTGCCGGGCCGTCTTCATTTGGTGGCGGATTGTAGACGGCGCGACCGGAAGGTGTAGCTGTTGTCGATCAAATGACTTGCTCATTTACAATGCTGCTGTTGAAATCGTGTGGCCTGGGGTCGAGCGCAGTATTGGGGGAGGAAAGGGATGGATGCTTTAACGAGGCGTTCGTTTGTCAAATCACTTGGTTTTGCTGCAAGTCTGGGCTCAATTCCGACAATTGCAGAAGCGCAAAACGAACGTTCGATTGCGAATGTACCGATGCCTGCGGCCGTTTCCGACCCCAAAGGCCTGCGCTTTCGGCAAGTTCACCTGGATTTTCACACATCGCCTCTCATTACCGATGTGGGAGCGGACTTCGACGCGGCAAATTTTGTACAGACGCTGAAAGACGCCCAGGTTAATTCAATAAACATATTTGCTAAGTGTCATCACGGGATGGCCTATTACCCAAGTAAAGTTGGGCCAACTCATCCGGGCTTGAAGTTCGACCTTCTCGGAGAAATGATTGCAGCATGCCATGGGGCTGACATCCTGACCCCCGTATACATCACTGTGATGTGGGATCAATATGCTGCCGAACAACACGCCGGTTGGCGCGTCCTTGACGAACACGGAGCAGTAGATGGCGCTGCTCCATTACAGCCGGGGTGGAAACGTCTGTGCGTAAATACACCGTATTTAGACTATGTAGACGCGCAGACAGAAGAGGTGGCCAAAAATTATGAGGCAGACGGGTTCTGGTTTGATATTGTCCACTACCCCGACTATGGATGCTTTTGTCACTACTGTATGGAAGAGCGGGAAAAGCTAGGGCTCGATTCAGAAAAGCAGGATGATCGCGCGCGGCACATGGAAATGGTCCTTCAGCGGGCCATGGACCGTCTGCAGGCAACGGTGCGGCGTTATCGGCCTCATGCGGCGACCTTTTTTAATGGCCAGGTACGAATAGGCATGAGGCCGTATCTAAAGCACTACACGCAAATCGAAGTAGAGTCTCTGCCGGGCGGAGGCTGGGGATACTCTCATTTCGCCATCATGTCACGATATGTTCGTGGACTCGGCCTCGAATACCTGGGCATGGATGCCCGGTTTCACCGCACGTGGGGAGATTTCGGCACGCTACGCAATCAAGCTGCGTTGGACTACGAGTGCTTCCGGATGTTGGCGCAGGCCGGCAAGTGCTCACTGGGCGACCAGATGCATCCGCGCGGGGGTCTGTTGAAGCCCGTCTACGATCGCATAGGGAACACATACAAAAGTGTGGCGGAGAAAGAACCATGGTGCGTCGGAGCCACTGCGGTGAGTGAAATTGGCTTTCTTTCCACTTCCACATCCCTGCTGGCAGGGCCAGTAGCTCCGTCAGACGTCGGCGTTACCAACATCCTTGCTGAATTGCATTATCAATTCGATGTGCTTGATCGCGATTCCGACTTTTCCCGGTACAAGGTTCTCATCCTTCCCGACGTACATCGCCTGGACGAGGAGCTACTGAGGCGAGTGCAAAACTTCTTGGCAAGCGACGGCAAACTTATTCTTAGTCACGAATCAGGATTGGACATTGACGGAAACAAATTTGCGTTGCAAGAAATAGGTATCGAATACCTTGGAGCCTCGCCGTACTTGGGGAATGCGGGCGATTACTTCGAGGTTCTGGAGGGCGCAAACGAAGATATCGATTCCGACGTGCAGTTTAGCTATGCTCCAGGCTCGGTCGTCAAGGCGCACCCAGGATCGGTTGTCCTGGCTTGGATATGGAAGCCGTATTTTGATCGCACTTACGAACACTTCAGTTCTCATCATCAGACGCCCTTCGATCAGCGCACAGACGAGGCTGCGGTTACGCAACACGGTAACGTAGTCTATATTTCATTTCCGATTTTTGACTCTTATGCAAAAAACGCGTACGCGGTTCACAAACTGTTAGTAAGAAATTGCCTGCGGCGCCTTCTGTCAGACCCATTGATTAAGGCGGATGTTCCTTCCACTGCCGAAGTGTCGTTGACCGAGCAGGAAGATAAGCGAATCGTACATTTGTTACACTATCCGGCCAGTCGTCGAGCTCCTGACTTGGATATCGTCGAGGAGGCGATCCCGCTCGCAAACGTAAAGATTGCGCTTCGAATGGATCATGAGCCGTCTCGAGTGTACCTGGCTCCGCAGCGACAGAGCTTGAAAGTTGTTTTCGACGGCAAATACGCCCAGACCGTCGTGCCGTCGGTCGAAGGACATCAGATGGTGGTGTTTGAGGCATAACGATTGTCGAATGGATGAAGTCGGATTGCACATATCCTTATGACTTGAGGTCCGGTCTGCGCTAGGAAATTCGATGATGGAGAGTGGGCGGCGTTCTATCTCTCGGCGACGAGATCGAGAAGCTCAAAAAACTCAGGAAAGCTAATGGCCGCCGACTCGGCGCCTTGAATCAGCGTCTCGCCTTCGGCCTTGAGAGCGGCCACGCTGAAGGCCATGGCGATGCGATGATCGCCGCCGGAGTCGATGGTGGCGCCGTGGAGGGTCTGACCGCCGGGCACGTCGAGGCCGTCGTCAAACTCCTCAACTTCAGCGCCCATGGCGCGCAGGTTTTTGGCTACCAGCGCAATGCGGTCCGACTCCTTGACGCGCAGCTCTTTCGCGTCACGGATGCGGATGCCGCCGCTCGTGGAGGGCGCGATGGCAGCCAGCACCGGCAGCTCGTCAATGAGCTGCGCAGCCAGCGCGCCGCTTACTGCGGTTGATCCCAGCCCCTGCGCGGGAGCGGAGATTTGCACCGTGCCCACCAGCTCGGCGTGTTTTTCTTCGAGATTCAGCACGCTGATGTGCGCGCCCAGCGCGGTCAACACATCGAGCAGCGTGGCGCGCGTGGGATTCAGGCCCAGCGAGTCGATGACCAGGCCGGAGCCGGGAAAGAGCGCCGCGGCACACATAAAAAATGCCGCCGAAGAGATGTCGCCGGGCACCGCGGCTTCGATTCCGTGGAGCTGCTGCGGCCCTTCAATCGAGACGAAGCCGATAGCGCGCGTGACGGTTGCGCCGAAGGCACGGAGCGCAAGCTCGCTGTGGTCGCGGGTGCGCACCGATTCGCGGACGGTCGTGGTTCCCGGAGTTTGCAGGCCGGCGAGCAGGACGCAGGTCTTGACCTGCGCGCTGGGAACCGGCGTGGTGTAGTCGATGGCCGTGAGCGGCGCGCCTTCGATGGTGAGCGGTGCATGGCCGTCAGTGAGCGTGAGCCGCGCGCCCATGCTTTCGAGCGGCTTGCGGATGCGCTCCATGGGCCGGCGCGAGAGTGAAGCGTCACCGATGAGCGTGAAGCTGCCCTGCTGCGGCGCAAGCAGGCCGGAGAGCATGCGCATGGTTGAGCCGGAGTTGCCGCAATCGAGCGGATGGCCGGCGGGAGTCACGCGGCCGCCTAAGCCGGTGATCTCCACAGCGTCGCCGCCGAGGCGGTTCACCTTTGCGCCCAGCGCTTCCATACAGGCGAGGGTCGAGGCGCAGTCAGCGCCGGTGGAAAAGTTGGTAAAGCGCGACGTGCCCGCGGCGAACGCGCCCAACATGGCGTAGCGGTGGCTGATGGACTTGTCGCCGGGCAGGCGCAGGCTGCCGAGGATGTTGCGCGCGGGGCGGATTAGGCGTTCCTGCAAGATAACTCCGTTGCGTGGTCTTCTACCAGTCTAACGAAGTGTGGTCGGGGATTTGTGGTTTCCCACCCTAACCGCACAGAACACGGTTAGGATGGGGCACCCGGCACCCGGCGTCAGCCGCGGCGGACCGAAGGTGGGGCACCCGGGGTCGTGCTGAGTTCAGAGTGGCAGGGTGAGAGTTGTGCTTTCCCACCCTTTCGACAGAAAAAAGTCGAAAGGATGGGGCACGGAGATTTGATCGTGGCTCCGGGATCTCGACCCCTGAAACCTGATCCCTGATTACTGACCCCTGAAACCTGAAACCTGATCTTCGATCCCTATTCCCTATTCCCTACTCCCTGCTCCCTGCTTTTACCGGACTCTCAGCACGATGATGGTCTCGTCGTCGAAGCGGTCTTTGCTGCCCTGGAAGCGGGCTACGTCGGCGAGGATCGCGTCGGCGATTTCGCTGGCGGGCAGGTCGCGGTTGGCGCAGAGCAGGCTGGACAGGTTTTCCTGCCCATACATTTCTTCGTTCTCATTTTCCGCGTCGAGGATTCCGTCGGAGACGAAGACGATTGCGTCGCCGGGTTGCGTGGCTACGTTGAACTCTTCGTAGGTCACGTTGGGGAACAGGCCGAGCGGAAATCCCTCGGCCTTTACCGTGAGCGATTGGCCGGAGCGGCAAAAGACCGGCTGCACGGCGCCGGAGTTCGCCACTTGAAGGGTTTGATTTTCGTCGTTCCAGAGCGCGAAGAGCAGCGTGACGTATTGCGAGTCGAGCTTGCGCTCCTGCAGGGCGTCATTGAGATGCGCGAGCATCTCTGCGGGGCCGGGCTGCTGTTGCGCGGCCGAGCGCATGATGCCGCTGACGAGCGCCGCGAACAGCGCCGCCGGCGCGGCTTTACCGCTTACGTCGCCGAGCACGATGGCGGTGCGGTTGGGCCCGTAGTCAATGAAGTCGTAGAGATCGCCGCCGATGGAGCGGGCGGGAAGAAAACGGACGGCCATCTCCGCGTGCGGGTGCGATGGCGCCTCGGGCGGCAACAGCCGCAACTGCACCTCGCGGGCCATGGCGATGTCGCGCTCGAGCTGGCGCTCCTGGCGGCGCACGGCCTGATAGAGGCGCGCGTTCTCGATTGCGATGGCGATTTGCGAGGCGAGCGTGGTGAGCATGCGCTCGTGCTCTTCATTGAAGAAGCCGGCGCGGGTGTGTTCGAGGTCGAGCACACCGATGACGCGGCCCTTGTAAAAGAGCGGCACTATGAGCTCGGAGCGGGTCTCGGAGTTCATTTCAAGGTAGCGCTGGTCTTTGCCCACGTCGGGCACGTTGATGGGCCGCCACTCGCGCACCGCCGCGCCCACCAGGCCGCTGGTGACGGGAATACGGCGCCGGGGCGCGTGCGCGTAGCCGAAGCGCCAAGCGTAACGCGTGATGAGCACCTCGCCCTTCTCATCGAGCAGCATGATGGTGAACATCTGGTAGTCGATGAGCCGGCGCAGAAGCTGGCCGACGCGCTCGAGCAGCGGATTGAGATCGAGGATGGAGGCCAGCTCGACTGCGATCTCGTTGAGCACTTCAAGGGTCTGCGCCTGGCGCGAGACGCGTGCGTAGAGGCGCGCGTTTTCGATTGCCTGGGCGATGCGCGATGCAGTGACGGTGAGCAGATGGAGGTGCTCGGGGCGAAAGTAGCCGGTCTCTTCGCTTTCGAGGTCCATCACGCCGATGAGGCGGTTCTTGGCGATGAGCGGCACGGCCAGCTCGGAGCGGACGGCGGGATTGGCGGCGACGTAGGACTCCGACGAGGCAACGTCGTTGAGCAGCATGGGCTGCCGGGAGAGCGCCACCTGGCCTACGACTCCTTTGCCCACGGGAATGCGAGTGCGTTCCACTTCGGGCGTGTGGCCGATCTGGAACCTCATGCGCAGCTCGTGGGTGCGGTCGTTGACCAGGAAGATGGCGAAGATGCGGTAGTTGATGACGGCGCGCACCAGCTCGGAGACGCGATTGAGCAGGGTCTGCAGGTCGAGCGTGGTGTTGAGAGCGTCGGTGAGCTTCATCAGGTAAGCCTGATCGGCAGGCTCGACACGAGCGTTTACCGGATCGAGCGGAGACGCCGCGGCGGGGCGGTAGTCGCCTTCGAGGTCGTGGTGTTGCGGCGTGGATGGCGGAGGATCGGGCATGGGTGTCGAAGCACAATGATAAAGCAGGGAATAGGGAACAGGGATCAGGGAATAGTACGCAAAGCGCCAGCGGCAAACAAGAAAATGCGCGATGGGAGAAGGTTCGATAGAACGTAATTCTCAGGCGTGAGAGCCGGTTCAGATGGGCTTACGGGGCCGGGTTTTTCTATTCCCTATTCCCTAATCCCTGTTCCCTTGCCTTCACTCCGCGCCCAGCTCGCGCACGATTGCGACCGATGCCGATGCGCCGATGCGATTGGCGCCGGCTTCTAGCATTGCTTTTACGTCGGCCAGGGTGCGGATGCCGCCGGAGGCTTTTACGCCGCAGCGGGCGCCGGCTACGCCGCGCATCAGGGCGATGTCGGCAACGGTTGCGCCGCCGGTGGAGAAGCCGGTGGAGGTCTTGATGAAGTCCGCGCCGGCCTGGATGGCGATCTCGGAGGCGCGCAGCTTTTCTTCCATGGTGAGCAGGGAGGTTTCCAGGATCACTTTGAGCAGCGCGCCGTGGTGGTGGGCTACGTTGGACGCGGCGTGGATCGTGTGCTGCACGGCCTGGTGGTTGCCGCTTTTGAGCAGGCCGATGGGGATCACCATGTCCAGCTCTTTTGCGCCCAGGCGGGTGAGCGTAGCGGCCTCCTGGCGCAGGGTGGAGACCAGGGAAGCTCCGAAGGGGAAGCCGATGACGACGCCCACCGGAACGCCCGTGCCGGAGAGGCAATTGACGGCCGTTGCCGCCCAGACGGGGTTCACCATGGCGCAGGCGAAGCGGTAACGCGCGGCCTCTTCGCAGAGGGTTTCCACCTGGCCGCGCGTGGCCTCAGGCTTGAGCAGGGTGTGGTCGATGATGGAGGCCAGCGACTGCCAACTGGAAAGGGTCTGCGC
>JBAUCP010000506.1:0-5249 GCA_049677625.1 Occallatibacter sp.
GGGCTACACAAGAAGCAGTCTGTGACGAAGTGACCAGCGATATTGAAGAAAGGTTTTACTCTGCGTTGAAAAGTGCGGAATGCGCTCGACAAGTTACCGAGAGGTATGCCGCGCAAAATTGACCGTCGGCGAGGTCTAGGCCCTTTGCAAGATCGCTCGTCTTAGGACAGTGATTTATCCTGCTCTTTACGCATGACGAACGATTCGATTCCCAATTTGACGGCATTTGATGACGATTCGCTGGACAGGGCCTTTGCCGCGCTTGTGGAGCAGGCGCGCGAGGCTGCGGCCAAGATCGATGGGCCGGAGGCAGTGGAGGCCTTTCGGCTGGAGTGGCTGGGGCGCAAGCAGGGCAGGCTAACGGAGGTTTCAGGCCGGTGGCTGAAGGCTGCGCCTGGGGACGCGAAGAAGGCGCTGGGCGTGCGCTTCAACGCGCTCAAGGCCAGGGTGGAGAGCCTGCTTGACGAGGCTGCCGGCGCGGGGCCCGATGACGCGGCGCTGAAGGCCGAGGCGATCGACATCACGCTGCCGGGAACGCGGCGGCTTACTGGCGCCGAGCACCTGATCACGCGGACGACGAACGAGATTGTGAGCGTGTTTGCGGCGCTGGGTTACTCGGTAGGCGTGGGGCCGGAGGTCGAGACCGACTACTACAACTTCGAGAGCATGAATTTTCCGCCCGGCCATCCGGCGCGGGACACGCAGGACACGCTGGTGATTGCGAATCAAGAGCGGCGGCCGCAACGCGACCGGCTGCTCTTGCGCACCCACACTTCGCCGGTGCAGATGCGGACCATGGAGTTGCAGCCGCCGCCGGTGCGCATCGTGATTCCGGGAAAGGTGCACAGAAACGAGGCGGACGACGCGACACACTCGTCAACGTTCCACCAGGTGGAGGGTCTGTGCGTGGACACCAACATCACCTTCAGCGATTTGAAGGGAACGCTGGACCACGCCATGAAGGCGCTGTTTGGCTCCGCAGTGAAGACGCGGCTTTTCCCATCCTTCTTTCCGTTTACCGAGCCGAGCGCGGATGTGCAGATCAGCTGCATCTTCTGCGGCGGCAAGGGATGCCGGAAATGCAAGCAGTCGGGATGGATTGAGCTGCTGGGGTGCGGCATGGTGGACCCGGCGGTGTTTGCGTTTGCGGCGGAGAAACAGCCGGCGTATGACCCGAAGAAGATTTCGGGGTTTGCGTTTGGAATGGGCGTGGAACGTATTGCCATGATGAAGTATGGGATCAGCGAGATTGGGCAGTTTTATGCGGGGGATATGAGGTTTCTGGGGCAGTTTGTGTAGAGGCGGCGAGTTAGCGTGCGCTGCGCGCACTTTCGCAAGTTAGCGTCCGCTGCGCGGACATTCGCGAGTTAGCGGGGGTTTTGGGAGAACGAACGGGCGTGCCGAGGACGAGGCATTTTCGGGATTTGATTGCCTGGCAGAAGGCGATGCAACTGGCTCGCGAGGTTTACTTGCTGACTGAAGGATTTCCGAAATCCGAAACGTTCGGGTTGCGGATGCAGATGAGGCGGTCTGCGGTCTCGGTCGCGAGCAACATTGCAGAGGGTCATGGACGATTGACGGACCCGCAGTTGCGGAACTCGCTTGGAATGGCGCGGGGGTCGCTGTATGAGCTGCAGACGCAGACGGAGCTGGCCTGCGATCTCAGCTTCATCGATCGGGAATCATCGGAACGATTGTTCGAATTGGCTATCGATGTGGCCAAGCTCATCAACGGCCTACTCGGGGTGCTGGAACAGTGATCACATGCCACCGAGCCTGCTAACTTGCTAACTCGCGAAAGTCCGCCGCGGCGGACGCTAACTTGCTAATCGAGATTTTATGAAGATACTCACAAAATGGCTTCGCGCTTATTTGCCGGGGCTGGCGGTTACGGATGCGCAGCTTGCTGAGGACCTGACGCTGCGCGGTATCGCAGTCGAGGGGATCTATTCGCTTGGCGAGGGCAACGGTTCGCTCTTCGAGATGGACATTACGACCAACCGCGTGGATGCGATGAACCACTACGGCGTGGCGCGCGAGGCGGCGGCGATCTATGGGCTGGCGCTGGCGGAGGTCCGCTACGATCTTCCAGAGAGCCGGCCGGCGGCACAGGTGTTCTCTGTTCGGATTGAGGCCGAGGATGCGTGCGGGCGGTTTACGGCGCGGGTGCTGCGCGAGGTGACCATCAGCGAATCGCGTGACTGGTTTGCGGGCGCGGAGGTTGCGACTTACTTCAGGCTGCTTGAGCAGAAGATGATTTCGAATGCCGTGGACGCGACCAACTACGCGTGGCTGGCGATGGGGCAGCCGACGCATGCCTTCGATCTGGACAAGATTGAGGGCGGCATTGTGGTGCGGCGCGCGAAGAAGGGCGAGAAGCTCAAGACGCTGGACGGCGTGGAGCGCTTGCTGCACGCGGACGACCTGGTGGTTGCCGATCATGCCAGGGCGCTGGCGCTTGCGGGCGTGATGGGTGGATGGGACACGATGATTACGCCGGCGACGAAGAACGTGCTCGTCGAGGCGGCGTGGTTTGATCCGGTGGCGGTGCGGCGGACGGCGCGGCGGCACGGATTGCATACGGATGCGAGCCACAGGTTTGAGCGCGGCGCGGATTTCGAGGCGGCGCCGGTGGCGTCGGCGCTGGTGAGCGCGATTCTGCTCGCGAATGGCGGATGGATCGACGGTGAGCTGGTGGATGTGCGGGTCGCGGCCGCGGAAGAGAAGACCGCGCGGCGCAGGCCGGTGGAGCTGAAGCTGAGCGAGGTGCGGCGGATTCTGGGCAAGACGGTCGATGAGGAGGGAATTACTGCGGCCACCGTTGAGGGAGTGCTGGGGGCGCTGGGGTGTGCATTAGCTCCACCTGCGGTGGGGCAGACCCTTGGAGAAGATTCGTGGATGATATCGCTGCCTAGTTGGCGGCTGGATCTGGAGCGCGAGATCGATCTGGTGGAAGAGGTCGCGCGGGTTTATGGGTACAACCGGTTTGCGAATACGCTGCCGGCGTTTGGCGAGGGCGTGAAGGCGCTGGCATGGGCCGAGAGCGAAGATGCGGTGCGGCGGACGCTGCTGGCGGCGGGATTCAACGAGGCGATCTCGAGCACCTTCTGCGCAGCGGCTGAGGCGGCGATGACGGTGCAGCAGCCGGGGCAGGTGACGCCGCTGGGCAATCCGCTGAGCGAAGAGGCAGGCGTGCTGCGGCCGTCGCTGGTGCCGGGCATGCTGGGGATGATTGCGGGAAATCTGCACCGCGACGTGAGCGATGTGCGGCTCTTCGAGATGGGCACGGTTTTTTCCGGCACAACCGAAAAGGTGGAAGAGCGGCCGTCGCTGGCGTTTGGCGCGGCGGGCAGCTTGCCGCAGCAGAGCCCGCTGCATGCTGCGCGCGCGATCGACTTCCACGACATGAAGGGCGTTGTGGAGCAGGTGCTGGAGCGGTTCCAGATGCGGGCGATGTACTTTGACCGCTTTCCGGCGGAGGCGGGGCTGACGCCGGAGTGGCTGCATCCGTATCGCGCGGCGCGGGTGGTCGCGGACGGCGTGACGGTGGGGTGGTTCGGGCAGGTGCATCCGCGCGAAGCCGAGGCGCGCAAGCTCGCGGCGGCGAGCCGGCTCAAGGAGCCGGTGCTGGTGGGCGAGCTGTATCTCGACCGGCTCTACAAGCTGCCGCTGCGCAGGCCGGTGGCGCGTGAGATTTCCCGTTTCCAGCCGGTTCGCCGCGACTTTTCCCTGGTTCTGGACGAGAGTGTTGCGTGGGAGGCGGTTGACCAGGCGCTCGATGGTTTGAGGATTCCGGAGCTGGTGGACTGGCGGGTGCGCGAGGTGTTTCGCGATGCGCGGCTTGGCAAGGGCGAGTATTCGCTGCTGCTGGGCGTGACCTTTCAGGCCGGCGACCGCACGCTGCGCGAGGAGGAGCTGAGAGAGTTTCACGCGCGCGTGGTGGAGGCTGTTGGCAAGGCAGGGGCACGGCTGCGGACGTAGAGCGGGGTTCTTGCGGCCTGATGCGAAACCTGATTCAGCGCGGGTTTTTGAACATGGCCTGAGCAAAAATAGAGGCGCGAACGGCGCTATACTCGAACGGATACGGGCGCGGGATGCGCGGAGGTTGGATCGATGTCGGAGACATTTGAGGAGCCAGGAGTGGCGGTGGAAGTGAAGCTGGAGGTTGAGCCTCATGCGGAGCCGGAAACTCTGGCGGTGAGCATGCACGATTTTTCAGCGCTCGAAGACCGGGTGCTGCGGGCTGTAGACCTGGTGAAGCATGCGCGGCAGGAGCGCGCCGCGGCCGAGGAACGCGCGGCGCAGAATGAGGAGCGCGCAACGCAGGCGGAGGCGCATGCCGTACAGGCTGGGGAACGGGCTGCGCAGGCAGAGGCGAAGCTGCGCGAGCAGGGTCCGGTGGTGGATGGAATGCAGTCGGAGTTGCGCGCGCTCAAGGCGGAGCGCGATCAGGTGCGGCAACGCGTGGAGCGGCTGCTTGAGCAACTGGATGGGCTGGAGCTGTGAGGCCGGCGATGACTGAGAATCCTCATGGCGGCGCGGCCGAGTATGTGACGGTGGAGATCTACGACCAGCTCTATCATCTCTCCGGGCACGACCCGCACTACATTCGCGAGCTGGCGGCGCGCGTGGACGCGAAGATGCGCGCGGTGGCCGCGCAGGGGCACACGGCGGATTCGCTGCGCGTGGCGGTGCTGGCGGCGCTCAACCTGGCCGATGAGCTTTCGCAGACGACGTCGGCCGATCCGGCGCTGGGGCGGCTGCGCACGGCGGGTTTGCGCGGGCTGCTGGACGAGGTGCTGGAGGAGGAGCGCAAGACGGGATCGTAGATGCGCGCCGAGACTTAAGAAGAGCTGGAAAGGCTCGTGCTTTCCCAGGTCTCAAAATCGAGACCTGGGGCACCCAATTCCGGTGGAAGAATCAGCGGTCAGAGCACCTAGCACATTGCGGGTGGTTTGCACAAGACTTGTAATTTGCGCGCGATGTCCCTACTATCCGCAATAGAAACCGGCCTGCAAAGCAGGTGGGTGGTCAACGCTGGTTGAACCAACATTCATTGAACAGGGGCTCGACTCGAAAAATCGGTTCTGTGTGCCGTGTCCGCCAGTCCGGAATGCCTAATGAACCGCGGAGAGCTCCACCGTCTTAGGACGGGTTCACCAGCGCATCGCTCACGGCCCCGTGGGCCGGATTCTACTCTTACTGTTGATGGCGCCCGGTCGCGTATTCTTCTCAGGTGCATCCAGTCC
>JBAUCP010000507.1:0-3313 GCA_049677625.1 Occallatibacter sp.
GATCCAACCGATGAACCGCCACCTTGCCGGGCGTGGCCGAAAAGAAGGGAAAGTCGCTGTACAGAATCGAGCCGCCATCCGGCGACCAGTGCGCAGACATTTCGCCACCGTCCAATGAAGTCGCGGCCTTCGGTGTGCCGCCATCCGCGCCTATGAGATATAGTCTTTGCTGTTTGGCCCCGCCAATGACGTAAAACGCAATCTGGCTGCCATCGGGAGACCACCTCGGCACAGTCACTTCCATAGGGGCAACGGTGAGTTGCAGCCGCTCGCTGCCGTCTACGCGGCTGCGCCAAAGCGTTCCCTCCGGATAGGACACATACGCAACCCATTTCCCGTCTCGCGAAAAGTCTACAAAGTCGGCGGAAATACCACCAAGATACGGCACAAACTGCCCGACCCGAGCGTCGAACGCCTCCAACTCCCCACGCAACTGTTGCCCAATCACGAATAGCGTTCGCCCGTCCGGACTGAAGACCGGCGCCAGGAAACTCAGCTGGCCGTTGGTCACCTGCGACGGGGCGTCGATGGATGGAAACAACCTTCCCAGCAAGCCCGGTCGCGCAGGCATCGACCAGATCTCCGACCGGCCTCCGCGCGAGGCCTGGAAGACAAAGTACCTCCCGTCAGGAGTCCAGCTTCCGCAGCATACATTGATGGGTCCGGCTGCCGGCCCGGCGTCGGGCCCGTCTCCTCCATTCCAGCCCGCCAGCAGGGGCCGCAGACCCGTTCCGTCCGGCGATACCTCCCAAAGGGAATAGGTTGAGGGCCGGACATTGAAGATCGTCAAGCGAATATGCTGCCCGTCGGGCGACCATCGAGGCTGCCATCCTCGGCCCGGAAGCGACGTCAGCCGCCTTTCGTCACTTCCATCGCTCTTTGCCAAATACAGATCCGCATCCTTCACATACACCATCTCCCGTCCATCTGGAGACCAGGAGGCATCCCATGCAGAAACATCCCCGAGCCGGCGAGCGCCTCCCGCCGGGACCGGAACCGCCCATAACGGCCTGACCGACGCCGTGTTCCCCGCCGCCACCAGCAACTCCGAGCGCCCTCTGGAGACGTCGAGCAACTGCGGCAGATCAAACGGAACCGCAATCCGCGCCGTTTCCCCTCCCTTTGCTGAAACCTCCGCGATCGCCGGCGCATCTTTGGAACCCTCCGCGAAATAAACCCGGTTCCCATCCGTAAACAGCGCCGCATCAGGCCCAGCTTCAGACGCCGAAGATCCTCGCTTCATTGCCCCATCGTGTGTAATTTGGGTATAGCCAGACACCCGAGGCTGCGCCGTTTCAGTCCGCCAAAGACCGGCTGCCGCAATTCCCAGAGCGAGCACCAAAAGCATCGCCAGCACCGGCACGGCAGCAACCAGCCAATTCTGTCTGCCAGGTCCTTCGCCAGCTCTGGTAAAAAGCACCGCATCCGCAGACATCCCTAAATCGGTAGCGGCAATTTCCGCACCCACGCTTTTGCGCACCTCTTCCGCTGTCAAATTCACAATCGGCACATTCATCCGGTACCCCCGCTTGGGCAGGGTGTGAATATAGTCCTCCCCTTCCGGAGTCTTTCCCAACTCACGCCGCAGCAGAAAGATGTTTTGCGTCAGATTGCCTTCCTCAACAAAGCTGTCCGGCCACACCGCTTCCATCAGTTCCTGTTTCGAAATCACCTCGCCGCGTCGCCGCACCAGCGCCAGAAGCATCTCCAGTGCGCGCGGTTGCAGTTGCACCACGCTCCCGTCACGGCGCAAGAGCATCTGCGCTGAATCCAGCACATACGGGCCAAACTCGTATATCTCGCGCTGAATCAATGTGCCGTCTCCTTGAGAAATTCCTGAGAAATTCTTGAGGGCGATCTGAGGACGCGGTGAGCCCACCGCTTTAATGTAGCTCCTGTTTCGCGAATGCTCCACCGCATCTGCGCAGAACAACCAGACAGAAACCAAAAAGGAGCAGACCATGACGCGAGCAGCCCCCGCGCAAGCAATGTCTGAAACATTACCTGGACGCAGTTCGGAAGACCGGCTCAATGACCGACCCAGCGCCATCCTCAAAGGCGAACAGCTCAGGAACTCCATCCAAGCTGCTCAGCGCCGAGACCATCGCTTTTTCTCCACTATGGCGATCCTCATTGTCGCCACAGTCTTCGTCGGCTTCTTCCCCACCTATTTCCAGAAGCCGCTGGAGCGCGTGATACCGCTCGCTCCCAGTCCAACGCTCGCCACAATCATTCATATCCATGCGGTCGTCATGATCGCGTTCTTCCTGTTCTACCTTCTGCAAACCGCTTTGGTCAGCGTGAACCGCAAGGCTCTTCACATGACCCTCGGCTGGGCTTCTGTCGTGCTCATTCCAGCAATCGTGATCCTCGGCACCGTCGTCGTCTTCTATGGCGCAAGACTCGGCCGTAAAGGGATATGGCCCGACCCCGAGGTAGCCGCCCTCGTCTTTGTCCTCGACGTGTATGTCTTTGCTGCCTTGGCCGCTACGGCGATCCTGCTTCGAGCCAAGCCCGAAGCCCACAAACGTCTGATGCTCCTTGCAATAATCGCCGGACTGCTACCTCCAGCCCTGGCGCGCTCTCCACTGATCCATATCGGGCCCTTCGCCGTCGCCGTGGCGGTCTTCGCCTTCCTGTTTGCCGGTCCTGTCTACGACCTGGTTACCCAACGTCGCATTCACCCCGCTTATCTCTGGGGCCTGCTCTTCGTCGTTGTCACCATGCCCCCGACCCGGCTGGCCCTCGGCCATACCCCGGCCTGGCACCACTTTGTTGATTGGGTCATTGTGATCGTCAACTGAATGGCAATCCTGGGGTAAATCTGAAAAGGAGATATCAAATGGGTACCCGCTATTTCATTGAAAGACGGAGGAAACCATGAGACGCAACTTGGCAATGGGAACCCTTCTCGCCGCGCTCACCTTTGCCGGCTCGGCCCGGCTTTCAGCGCAGGATAATCGACCGGGCGACCAGATTGTGTACTTTATCCCGGACGGAGACACCGTCTATGACACAGTCAATCACGTTACCTGGCTCGCGGACGCCAATCTGCCTGCCAACAAGAAATTCCGATTCGGCCTTCCGTTGTGCGATGGCTCCGACACTGAGCCCACACTGTGTGTGTACGCCAGCGGTGCAATGAATTATGAGTCCGCGACGGCGTGGATTGCGGCTTTGGACGCCGCCAAGTACCTGGGGCATTCCGACTGGCAACTGCCCACCACGCCATTCAACGATCCTGACTGCCCGGAAAAGGGCCCGTCTGGCGAGAGTTTCGGGTTCGGCTGCGATTCGGGTGCGTTGGGTTACC
>JBAUCP010000508.1:0-8887 GCA_049677625.1 Occallatibacter sp.
CTAGTGTGGTGAATCCGAAGTTCGTTGAAGAACAACCGCAGATCTTTCGACTCCGTTTGGCCCAAAAAACGGCCAAACTCCGCTCAAGATGACAGTGCAATTATGAAGCGAACTTTAGACTCAGGACACTAGTTGGGAATCGATACCGCCGCCATGTTGGAGGGAACGCTCTCATTTCCGGAAGCGTCTACGCTCTCCACGATGTAGTCGTAGGTCTGCCCGTCGGTAATATTGTCGGTATCCGTATACGACAATTCAGACGATGCAGGCAATCCAGGGCTGCTGAGCGAATCCAAAAGCACATAAGTGGAGCTGCCGCTGGGTGACCGGTAGATGTTGTACCCGTACACCGGGTCGGCAGAGCTTGCGGGCGTATACCAGATCAGGTTTACCTGATACGACGATGCAGTTCCCGTACCGCCCAGGCTGATGACATCCGTTGGGTTGGTCAGGGAATTGCTCACGATGGTCAACTCACCGGTCGCCGCTCCAACTGCGGTGGGGTCGAACACCACGCTCAACGTTACGGTCTGGTTCTGGCTCAGCGTTTCCGGGAAGGTGGCTCCGGACACCGAAAAACCGGTGCCGCTGATGGTTACCGAACTGACGGTGACAGGCAGCGCGCCGGTCGAGGTCAAGGTCACCGTTTGTGTTGCCGGAGAATTCGTATTCACACTGCCGAAGGCGATGCTGGTTGCGTTGACGCTCAGTGTGGCTACCGAGGCATTCAGTTGCAGAGGAAAGGTCTTGGATACAGAGCCTGCATTTGCCGACAGCGTTACCGCCTGCGCCGTGCTGACCGACGAGACGGTAGCCGAGAAGCTGGCGCTGGCGGAGCCCGAGGCAACTGTTACGGAAGACGGCACGGTTGCCGCGGAGTTGTTGCTGGAAAGGCCGACCTTGAATCCGCCGGTAGTGGCCGCTGCGTTCAGCGTGACCGTGCAGGCGTCGGTTCCGGATCCTGTCATGGACGAACTGGTGCACGAGAGCGCGGTGAGAACCGGCACGCCTGTGCCGCTCAATGCAACCGAGGTCGAAGTGCCGGTTGAGGAGTTACTCACCAGCGTCAATTGGCCGCTGGCCGCGCCGGCTACGGAAGGATCGAACTGCACTGTAATGGTCGTGCTTTGATTGGAATTGAGTGTCAGTGGGAATGTGGCTCCGGAAATAGAGAAACCCAATCCGGAGATAGTGGCTGAGCTGATGGTCACAGAACTGGTGCCGGTCGAGCTCAGACTCACTGTTTGCGTGGTAGCCGCGTTCACAGACACGCTGCCAAAGCTCAGACTGGACGTGCCCACGGTCAGGGTAGGCACCGCAGCCTTCAACTGCAGGGCAAAGGTGAGTGGCGTACCGCCAGTGTTGGCAGACAGCGTTGCAGTCTGCGCGGTGGTGACCGACGAGACTGTCGCCGAAAAGCTGGCGCTGCTGGCGCCCGCTGCCACCGTGACCGATGACGGTACCGTAACGGATGCGTCGTTGCTGGAGAGGCTGACAGCAAACCCTCCGCTCGCGGCTGCAGTGTTCACTGTCAGCGTGCAGGCATCTGTACCCGATCCGGTGTAAGAGGAAGTTGTGCACGAGAACGCGGTGAGCACCGGCACGCCCGTGCCGCTTAACGGGATTACCGTCGAAGAGCCGCCGGAGACGTCACTGGCCACTGTGAGTTGGCCCGTTGCGGCGCCAGCCGCGGAGGGGTCGAACTGCACGGTCAGGGTAGCCGACTGCCCTGGAGTCAAGGTAACCGGAAGCGTGGCGCCCGAGACCGAGAAGCCGGCTCCGGTGAGCGTCGCCGAGGTGATGGTAGTAGCCGCCGCACCTGTGGAGGTTAAGGTAAGCGTCTGAGTCACAGGCGTGTTTACGGCCACATTTCCAAAGGCCAGGCTGGCTGCGCTCAAACTCAGCGCCGGAGTGGCTACTTCCACTTGAACGTCGAAGTTTTCCGTTACCCCGCCTGCACTGGCTGTCAATGTGACCGCCTGGGAGGCCGGAACGGTTGAGATGGAAGCGTTGAAGCTGACGCTGGTTGCTCCTGCCGCGACCGTCACGGAGGCTGGTACGGCAACGGCCGCATTGTTGCTGGCCAGATTCACCGTTGCGCCGCCGCTGGGAGCAGCCGCGGCGAGCGACACAGAGCACGGGTCCGTCCCCGGTCCCGCGACCGCGTAGCTGCAAGTGAGGCTGCTCAACGCCGTAGGTGTTGGCGCGGGCGACAAGCCTGTTCCGCTCAAGCCGATCGTGGTGGTTCCGTTGGTTGCCGAGTTGGTGGTGACCGTCAACTGGCCGGTAGCCGTTCCCGAAACGGCAGGGTTGAACTCCACGGTCACGTTATAAGTTCCACCTGCGCCGGCCACCGCGACGGGAAGATTGCTCTGGCCATTCACAAAGAAGGATTTGCCAGTGACATTGAGGCCGGAGATTTCAACCGGCGCCGCACCGAGATTTACTACGGAGATGTTGGCCGTAGCCGTGTTGCCAACGGATACCGAGCCGAAGCTGAGATTGCCGGGCGATATCTGAAGCCCGCCAGAGGCCAAACCGCTGATCGCAGCGCCGCCGCAGCCTGAGAGCGCCATGGCCAGCAGGGGAGAGATCGCGAGCAGTAAAGCAGTGCGCCATCCGCCGGTCCGCAATTCGATCAAACGACTGTGTTCCCGACGATTATCCCATCGTGGGCGTCCCTCTATAGGGGATACAAAAACAGTCGCAAGCTCTGGGCCCGATGGAGGACGAAACAAGTGGAGCATCTCCTACGCCTCAATAAGCATTTAGGGCAACCGAGATCCTGCAGGTATTGAAACTTCGTTTTTTGTTTAACTAAAAAGGAGTATAGCACGCATTTCACGGCGAAATTACCAGTGCGGATTACTTTGGTGTGTTTCCGCGGATCAACTCCGCATATGTAAGTAAATATTAAGTTTATTGACGTAGGTGCGTTGAGGTCTGGAGCCTGGAAGAGTCAACTCGATGGGGGCGTAATGCCTCTATACAGGAGTCCGAAACAAATTGGTAATGAATGGTCATATTACTGTCATGCCGGAGTCGGTCACGAAGTGAAGTTCCGACGGTAACTTTGCCAGACGGGTGGCATCCTTGTTCCGTTGTTTGCGCGAAGTGGCGCCCTGAAGGTGGGGCCGGTTCGCCGCGGCAACCCTTCACCCAATCCTCTGCGTAGCGCCTATTGCATGGAAATGGGTGTGCACGAGACCGCACCTGCATCCGAATTCCGCCGGCAAGCGGAGGAATACAGATGGACAGAGCGACGAGAGAATTGGGATTACCCGCGTGCGTTACGGTAGTTCCATTGACACTTAGGAGTCTTGCTAGGATGATAGGGTGGTCGTAGCAAATATGCGGTCAAGACATTTTCAGTTGCCGCGGAGAAAAGAACTTTGCCGGCCCGGCTCTGAATCTAACTCAATACCGAACCGCTCGATGGGACATTACTATCTGCCTGTTTACCTCGGGGCAGCTAAGATGCTCATACATACCAATGCAGAAAGAATTCTTTCGGTGACTGGGAATGGCCGCTTAATGGGCCGTCGCGAGCAGGAATTGGCTATGAGATGTTCGGCTATGCTTTAATGAACCACTGGCCCGCATATCGTTCCCTCAAACCGCACAGGCCGATAAGTTAACGTGCGATGGACGATCTTCTCATCCACATCGGCTGAGAAAAATTGAACCCTTCTTCTGGTAAAAGCCCGCACGAAGCGGAGACAGATTTCTCGCCCGATGGCGAGCATGCTGCAGACTTTGCTGAAGGTGCCTTGTGAGTCCATTTTTGCTTGTTGTTGCCGTGGTTCAAAATTCGGAGATCCGCTCAATGGTCAGGATGGTTTTCGGCTGCGCCGGCCATCGGCTCATCGAGTGCGACTCCTGCCAACAGGCTCAATTGCTCTTGAGCAACGGGCTCTCTCCCGATCTCTTGCTGGTTGCCTGTTCATTGGCCGATCCGGTTGAAACCGCGCAGCGGCGCTTGTTGCTGCAAAGCATTTTTGCGGACAAAGTTTGTCTTATTGCAGGGCCGGCCGACGAAGCGCTCCGCAAAGAAGCCGTTGCGCTCGGTGTCAGGCATATCCTTGCGGGCCCCGTGATGCGCGGCGATCTTGAATCGATGTTGGACAGCATGAACCAGCCAGTTATTCCAAGCGCGACCGGCAATAAGAGCACTTCAACATGCGCGGGAAGTTCGCGGCTGAATTCAGAGATACCGGTAGATATGCCCGCGCCACCTTATCTTGAGGAGTTAGACGGCGGCAATTTCTTTCTCGCAGCATCGCCTAAGATGCTGGAGATTCATCGTCAGGTCAAGTTACTCGCGGATACCGATTTCAATGTGCTGATCCTAGGTGAGAGCGGCACCGGCAAAGAGGTTATTGCTCAACTTATTCATCGCAATTCGCGGCGGTCGCGGGAGAAGTTTCTCAAAGTGAATTGTGCGGCACTGCCTGCGGACTTACTCGAAAGCGAACTTTTCGGATATCGCCGGGGAGCTTTTACCGGAGCGATCAAGGACCAGCCCGGCAAATTCGAGCAGGCTGACGGCGGCACGCTGCTTCTGGACGAAATCGGTGAGATCGGAGTACAGATCCAGGCCAAGCTTTTGCATGTGCTGCAGGACGGGCAGTTCACCCGGCTTGGCGCGCAGTCGTGCAGCAAAGTGAATGTCCGGGTGCTTGCCGCGACCAATGTTCACATGGACGATGCGCTGCTCGACAAGACCTTCCGCGAAGATCTTTATTACCGCCTGAGCGTGTTCACGATTCATGTTCCACCGCTTCGCGAGCGGCGCGAAGAGGTTCCTTATTTCATGGAAGAGACCATCCGCCGTGCATCCGCCGAAATGAAGAGCGGCCTCGGCGACAAGCTTCCTTCGCGGCTGCTTGACGCTGCACTTCTCTACGACTGGCCGGGCAATCTGCGGGAGCTGCGCAATTTCGTTACGCGAACGGTTGTCATGAGGGACCTGGATGCCGCCGCGCGGGAACTGGAAGTAAAGATCGAAAGCGCGCGCGGGATTACGGGCCTGAACCGCTCAGAGGGTAAGTTGTCAATGGGATCGGGCATGAGGTCTATCGTGCGCGACCTCAAAGAGCGAACTGAAATGCAGATGATACAAGATGCATTGGAAGCCTCTCGCTGGAACCGCCGCCAGGCCGCACAATGCCTCAACATTAGTTATCGTGCTCTGCTGTACAAAATCCAGCAGCATCGTCTTACTCCCAGGACATCGAGGAATATGAATGAGGCGCCGGCCAGCGGCTATTCTGCCTGGCGCGATGACAAATAGCGGACCAATTCTTACTCCGTTTACAAATCCAGGAGCGCCAATCTTCTAAGATGGGGTAACTCCTTAGGGCCAAAGATGGCGAGTCCGCGAGCCTTTATCTTCCTGTTTCACTCTTGATAACGGGCGCGATCAAACGGGGTAAATGTTCTGCGCAGCGAAGTTGACACGCTTGCATTGGGGTGCATCGGGGCAGCCGATGCCAGAGCGGAGAATTCCTGGAAAGAGCCGGCCTGTGCGGCCAGTAGGCGCCGCGACCGGAAAGGCCGATGTGCACGCGCGTAGTATGGAGTGTGCAAAGTTTTGCAACGTTGATGCCGAGTGTGAGAGAACGAGATTGTGAAGCCGGTAATTCCTTAAGAAAACCGGCAGAAAACCGAAACTAATTGCAGATAAATTCAGTGTGAATCGAGTTGCGACCGCCTTTTTGGCGAACTGCGTGCACTGGATGGGAGCAAGCAGATTGAGATTCCTGGAGATACATGCCCGCTGACCTGCACCTTTGCTTTCGGGTGGATCCCGCGGAGTTGCCCGGCGAAGCGGTCATCTTTGGTTGCACTGCAGCCATGGGCGAGGTGCGCGGCAAGATTGAGCGCGTCCTTGCGAGCGATTTGCCTGTGTTGCTTCAGGGAGAGAGGGGGACCGGCAAGGATCTTCTTGCGCGATTCCTCCATATTCGATCGAGCCGGCGCGAAGGCCCGTTTGTCAAATTGAGTTGCGCCGCAATCCCGCAGCGTCTGCTTGAGTCCGAGCTACTGGGCTGCGAAGCCGGGCCGGCCTCCGGAGGCAATGAAGCGAAGCCCGGGCTGGTCGAGATAGCTGAGGGCGGCACGCTCTTCCTCGACGAAATCGGAGAGATTGGTTTGACCCTGCAGCGGAAGCTCCTGCTTCTGCTGCGGGACGGCCGCTATTTCCGGGTCGGAGGGCGCGAGGAGCGGCAGGCGGGCGCCAGGGTAGTGTGCGCCACCAACGTTCATTTGGGGCCTGCCGTCAAGAAGGGCATCTTTCGCCGCGACCTTTTCAACTACATGGACGCGATGTGCTTCCGTTTATCAGCCTTGCGCGAACGCAAGGAAGATATTCCGCAGCTTTGGGAGTTCTTTGCCGAGAAGCTGGCAAGGAAGTTTGGAAAGAGTGCTCCGCTGTTGACGCCGGCTGTGCTGCGGGTGCTTGAGCAATGGGACTGGCCTGGGAATTTGTGTGAGCTGGAGAGCTGTATCGCGAGGGTTATGATTCTTGGCGATGAAGAGGGCATCGGCGAGCAGTTGCGCCGCCAGGCGGCCTTTGCAAACGCCGCGGATGGCCGCCTGGAAAGAAGCGGGCACGCGAAGAGTATCTCGCTCCAGGCGGCGGCCGAGGCAAAGATCCTGCAGGTGCTCAAAGCCAATCATTGGAACCAGCGAAAAACGGCAGAAGGGCTGAAACGGAGCTATCGGTCGCTGCTCTATAGGTTGAGGAGCGTTGGCGGATTGCCGCGTCCGAGAAGGCGCAGAAGATTTCCACGCTCCGAGTGATTGGCCTGGGTATTGACCCCAGGTTTGTTTGGGGCGCTGGTACCCGCTGGATGTTACCAATGTGGGACGGAAAATGGGGCACAGTGGCTCCGCGGGGAAGCGTAGGAGGTGCGGAGCCACGAAAAGCTGGAAGCGTGCCCTTGGAAGTAGTTACCGGGCTGTTGGAAAGATATTACCAGGGGTTCGGGGCTGTAGCACAAACCGGGAATTGCCACCCCTGGTGTAAGTCGAGGACTTTAGAGATGGGGCAATAGGCTCCGGCACGGGTGTGGCTCAAGCAGCCTTGGCGCGTCGGCGTGGAACTGGGAAGAGCCGCACGTCGCAGGGAGTTGAAAAAACAATGGGTCTGTGACCCACAGGGCGAAGCTGTGCCCAATCGGCTTCGTTTGCAAGAGATTGCAGCAGGGTGGGAGAGGTGAAGCACATGGCGCCGATGCCATCGAAAATTGAGACGAGTACGTGCGAGGATCAGCCCTGGTGGGCGATCTACACCCGGCATCAGCACGAGAAGACGGTGGCGGAGATGCTGACCACAAAGGGCTTCGATGTTTTTCTGCCGCTCTACGGCTCCATGCGCCGCTGGAAGGACCGGAGCAAGCTGCTCTCCCTGCCCCTGTTTCCCGGCTACGTATTCGTAAAGGGAGGCTTCGAGCGGAAGTTGCAGGTGGTGTCCACGCCGGGTGTGCACATGATTCTTTACCGCGGAGATCAAGTCGCAACCATTCCGGAAGAAGAGATGGCAGCCATCCGAACGGTGATTGAAGGACGCTTGCGCGTGGAGCCGCACCCGTTCCTGAAGTGCGGGCAGCGGGTTCGCGTGCTGCGTGGGGCCATGGAAGGTGTGGAGGGGATCCTCATCCGGAAGAAGAACCTGGTTCGTCTTGTTCTTTCGGTTGCTATGCTGGCGCAGTCAGTCGCGGTGGAAGTGAATGCATCGGACGTAGAGGCTGTAAACGAGCCCGACGAAAGAGCCATCCTGCCGGGCGCGGCGGTGGCAAGCCCTTATCGGCCGCCGGCGCCGGCTGTGGGACAGCACCTTGGCATTGCAAACGGCTGATCGATGGTGTTCGACGCCCGGATGCCCTACGTTTTTCAGGTAGCGGAAGCAGTGGCCGGTATTGTTTTCAGATCGATTCCGGCAACCCATCAACAGTTTGTGTCTGATTTACCTTTCCGGAAGCAGGTCCGCCGGTTGGAGCCGTTATGAAATTCTGGGCTAGCCTTGCAACAGGCGCGATTCCTTTCGCTTTTCTCTGCAGCGCAATATGCGGCCAGGCGCCTGCAAATGCCACGACTGAGGGCGCGGCGCCGGCCGCTGCGGAAACGGCTGCGCCCACTCCTTCGACGGGCGATAAGCCGCACGACAACACATTCGTGATCGGCGCCGACGATGTTCTGGCGGTCAATGTCTGGAAAGAGACGGAGATATCGCGAACGATCGTGGTGCGATCGGACGGAAAAATTTCACTGCCGCTGGTTGGCGAAGTTGTCGCCGCGGGAGAAACGCCGCTGCAACTCGAACAGGTGATCACGGCCAGGCTCAAGAATTACATCACCGATCCTGAAGTAACGGTGATTGTGCAGCAGATCAACAGCGAAAAATACAACATCCTCGGCCAGGTGGGAAAGCCCGGCGCCTATCCTCTCACGGCCACGACGACTATCGTGGACGCTATTGCTACTGCAGGCGGATTCAAGGATTTTGCGAAGAAAAAGGGGATCTATATTCTCCGGCGGGATGCCGCGGGAACGGAGTCGCGGATTGCCTTCAATTACCAGGACTTCATCAAGGGCAAGAATACGAGTCAAAACATAACGATTCAACCGCACGACACGATCATTGTGCCGTGAAAGCGCCTATGTATTTCTGGCCGTGTCTCATTCTCGCATTCGTTGTGGCCGTTCCCGCCTTGTCTCAAGTGGCGCCGGAAGCTACTGGCGGCGGCGGCGATGACTCACAGATGATGACTCCGCCTCCGGTGAGCAACCAGTCTTATCCGACAGCGGTTGGGGCCGAAACGCGGTCGAATTACCTGCGCGGTGGACTCACTTTCACGGCTGGATATATCGATAACCTATACTC
>JBAUCP010000509.1:0-9852 GCA_049677625.1 Occallatibacter sp.
CAGGGATCGGGCCACGGGTCGGTTAAGGATTCGATCAGCGGCGAAATGCACCTGGCGGTGCTTTATCGCGACGGCGGCAGAGGGTTTCCGCGCGACATGACGCAGGCCGCGGCGTGGTACAGGAAGGCTGCCGACCAGGGCGACGCCGCCGCGCAGGGAACGATGGGGATGCTGTATACGGTGGGACAAGGTGTGGAGCGCAGCGATGTGGAGGCCTATTACTGGCTGGACCTTGCCGCTGCGGTGAAGGGGCCGCAGCAGGCGCAGTACACGGCCAACCGGCAGGCGGTGGGCACCCGGATCACGGCCGATG
Source organism: Occallatibacter sp. (assembly GCA_049677625.1). Lineage (GTDB taxonomy): Bacteria > Acidobacteriota > Terriglobia > Terriglobales > Acidobacteriaceae > Telmatobacter. The sequence goes on from JBAUCP010000509.1 coordinate 314, forward strand.
AGCTGGCCGATGTGGAGGACCGCGTGACGAAGTGGAAGGCTGCGCACCCGAGAGTGGATTCCCTGCCCGATTCATCCCAATAGATAGCGACAACTGAAGGGGTCCGGAGGGGGGATTTTCGATTCTCCTGTTGACAATCTACAGGTTTGAGCGCACGCTTCTGTTGATGTTCAACAGGAGTAAGTATGGGGGATGGAAGGCCGGATGTGCTGCAGGGGACGCTGGACCTGATGGTGCTGAAGACGCTGGAGTCCATGGGGCCGTTGCACGGGTATGGGATTGCGCGGCGGATCGAACAGGTGAGCGGCGACGAGTTGAGCCTGAACCAGGGAACGATTTATCCGGCGTTGCTGCGGCTGGAACAGCGCGGGTGGATCAGGTCGGAGTGGGGCGTGTCGGAGACCAACCGGCGGGCGAAGTTCTATTCGCTGAGGCGGCGAGGGCGCAAGCAGATTGAGAAAGAGACCGAGAACTGGGAGCGCGTGGCGGCTACTATGGCGCGGTTTCTGGCGCGGTCGAACTAAGAGGCGTATATGGAGTGGATTCGGATTTTCCTGAGTCGGATTAGGGCGCTGTTCCGCGCCAATAGGCTGGATGCGGAACTGGATGAGGAGCTGCGTTCGCACATCGAGCTTGCGGTAGAGGAGAATCTAAGGCGCGGCATGGGCGGACAAGAGGCGCGGACGGCCGCGCTGCGGGCGTTTGGCGGAGTGACGCAGACCAGGGAGGCTTATCGGGCGCGACGCGGCGTGCAGTTGGTGGAGACGCTGCGGTTGGACGCGCGCTATGGGCTGCGGCAACTGCTGCGCGACCGCGGATATACGCTGACGGTGATGCTTACGCTGGCGCTGGCGATTGGCGCGAACACGGCGATTTTTTCCATCGTAAATGCGCTGCTGATTGAGAGACTGCCGTATGCGCGGCCGGAGCGGATAGGCACCATCTTCATGCGCGTGGAGGGAGCGAAGCCCTTCGATGAATTGCACGCGATTGACGGTACGCAGTGGGAGACGCTGCGCGATAACGCGCCGTCGCTGATTGCGGCTATTTCTGGCGCGACTTCAGGGGTAAACCTGCAGGCAGGCCAGCGGGCGCAGTATGTGCATGACGCGAGGGTCTCTGCGCACTACTTCGATGTGCTGGCCATTCGACCATGGGTGGGACGCAGCTTCTCAGAGGAGGAAGACCGGCCCAATGGTCCGAAGGCCGTAATGCTGAGCTACGACCTGTGGCGCAGCGTGTTTGGCGGCGATCGCTCCATTGTGGGACAGGCGATACGGCTCAAGGGTGAGTCCTATACGGTGATCGGCGTGCTGCCGGAGGGCGCACAGACGCCGCTCAACGCAGACCTTTACACCTCGCTGCAGCCGAACCGCACGGGCGAGGGCGGCGGAACGAACTTTGAGGTGATTACGCGGCTGCGCGACGGAGCGGCGTGGCAGCAGGCCGATGCGGAGATTAATCGTGCGTGGGCGTTCCGGGCGGCGGATTATGCGAGGGAGTATCCCGGAGGGGGGCGGCTGGATTTCTACAGCGTGCCGCTGCAGAGAGGCGAGACGGCCGAGCTGCGGCCCAAGGCGCTGACTCTGATGCTGGCGGCGGGACTGATTCTTTTGATTGCGAGCGCCAATCTCGCCGGGTTGACGCTGGTGCGGATGTCGCGGCGGGTTTCAGAGGTGGCGACGCGGCTGGCGCTGGGTGCTTCACGGTGGCGAATCCAGCGGCAGTTGTGGATCGAGAACCTGATGCTGGCCGGCGCGGGCGGCGGGGCTGGCGTGGGGGTTGGATTTCTTGCACTGCATGGGCTGCTCTCGCTGCTGCCTGCGAATTTTCTGCCTGTGGCCAGCGTGCGGCTCGACGGGCGGGTTCTGGGGTTTACGCTCGCAGTGTCATTGCTGACCAGCGTGCTGTTCGGCATGCTGCCGGCGCTGGCGGTGCGCAGGGTCGATCTGCGCTCGTCAATGGCCAGCCGCGCGGTTGCGGGCACTGAGAAGCTGCGCGTGCGGCAATTCCTGATTGCCGGAGAGGTGGCTTTGTCCGTGGTGCTGCTGGCCGGAGCGGGCCTGCTGATCCGCACGCTGATTCATCTGGAAACGCTGCCGCAGGGATTCAATCCCCAGGGCATCATGATGGGCAAGGCATCTCTGGACGACGTCCGGTTCCAGGACCCGGCGGCGTTTGCGAAGCTGCTGGATGAAAGTACGGCGGCGATGCTGCGGATTCCCGGCGTGGAGAGCGCTGCGGTGGGGCTCTCGCTGCCCTACGAGCGCGCACTCAACGACCGAGTTGCATTCAACGATGGGAAAGAGGCCGGACAGCATGCCATGAGCGGCGAGGTTTATGTGACCCCAAGCTACTTTGAGACGCTGGAGATTCCACTGCTGGCGGGGCGGCATTTCACCCGTTCAGACGGGCCGAACACCCAGCCGGTGGCGATTGTAAACCGCACGTTTGCGTGGAAGTTCTATCGCAACGAGAACCCCGTGGGGCGCGTGATCAACAAAGGCGTGAGGATTGTGGGCGTGGTGGCCGATGTGCCGGTGGCTCCGGGGCTGGACGCAACCGCGCCACTTGCGAGCGAGGAGATGTTGTATATTCCGGCGACGCAGGTGGACCCCAAGCTGCTGGGACTGGTTCATGTCTGGTTCCAGCCGAGCTGGATTGTGCGTACCGCTGCGCCGGTGGAAGGCCTGACGGAGCAGATGCAGCGCGCGCTGGCGGACGCCGATCCTGGCCTGCCGTTTTCGGGGTTCTACAGCATGAAGGACCTGCTGGCGAAGCGGCTGGCGACGCAACGTATTGAAGTAGCGCTGCTGAGCACGCTGGCGGGGTTGGCGCTGCTATTGAGCGCACTGGGCATCTTTGCGCTGGTGGCAAACATGGTGGCGCAGAGGACGCGGGAGATCGGCATCCGGATTGCGCTGGGCGCGAGCCTGCGCCAGGCGATGATGCGGGTAGGCGCGGCGGGCGTGCGGGCCTCGGGGATTGGACTGGTCGCAGGGCTGGCGTTGTGCGCGGGGGCGCTGCCGGCCATGCGCAGCGTGCTGTATGGTGTGGGCGTTTACGACTCGCCGACCGTGGTTGCGGTGGTGCTGACGCTGGCGGCGGTGACGCTGCTTGCGGCTACCGTGCCGGTGCTGCGCATTGCGCGGATCGACCCGGCGAAGACGTTGCGCGAGGAGTAGCGGTTCAGCACCTCTATTTGCGCTTTTGCGCAGTCCGCGATTTGTCGCGCGTATCCTGAATGCGATGCGAGCTGCGGCGGTTCTCTGCAATGGACACTTGATTTTGTTTCTGGCCGGGCTGCTGGCGTGCTTGCCTGCTGCTCAGGTCGTTGCGTGGACGCAGCCTGGAATGGATTCGGTTACGCTGACGCCGGCTGTGGTCGAGGCCGGTTCGCCTGAGCTGATTCGGGTCGCGGCCCCGGGCGCGACAGCGGTGAACGGCGACTGGATGGGGCAGAAGCTCGAATTCTTTCGCGGCCGCGATGGGCTGGAGTGGTTCGCACTGGCCGGTGTGGATGTGGAAGGCGCCACAGGCGCTTCTACGCTTAAGATCAGCATCAGGACTGGCGGGGGCGCTGAACGCGCGCTGGACCAGATGATCGAGATTCACGAGGCACACTACCGGACGGGATCGCTTTCCGTTGCGCCGAAGTTCGTTGAGCCGGGGCCGGAGGCCATGAAGGAGATTGACGCGCAGGTTGCGCTGAAGGCCAAGGTCTTTGCCGAGAGCGCCCCTGAGCCGCTATGGAGCGGGGACTTTCGCGCCCCGGTGACAGCGGCGGCGACGGACAGCTTTGGCGCCCGGCGAACATTCAACGGCAAGCTGGCCAGCGTGCACAAGGGGATGGACTTCCGTGCGCGGATGGGAACGCCGGTGCACGCCGGCAACAGCGGCGTGGTGGTGCTGGCGCGGCCGCTCTACTTCGAGGGCAACTGCGTGGCGATCGATCACGGAATGGGGCTCTACACGATCTCCATGCACCTGAGCCGGATTGACGTGCACGAGGGCGAGCGGGTGATGAAGGGGCAGCTCCTGGGCTTGAGCGGAGCCACAGGGCGCGTGACGGGACCGCACCTGCACTGGGCAGTCCGCTGGGAGGGGGCTTATCTCGATCCGGCCAAACTGCTCAAGCTGGATTTGAACGCGGCGCGTTAGCGCGAGAGCAGCTCCTCTTCGACTTCCCTGGGTGAGGACGATGTGGACCTCCGCGCGGCTTTCTCTTTGCGCAGTGCCTTGAAGGCCCGGTAGACAAACCAGCCCAAGTACCAGCCGTCGATGTATTTGTAGGGTGTTTCGCCGGTAGTGTAGTGGCCGCAGGGCAGCACGCGCGGCTCGAATTGGACGCCGTGGCTGCGGAAGGCGTCGACCACCTGGAGCGAATACTCGCGCGGAAAGGTGAGGTCGTAGTTGGCGTAGATGAGCAGGGAATTTTTGCCGGCTGCGTGGCCGTCGGGACCCAGGAACTGCTGAAAATAGCTGACCGGGCTGATGGCGGCCCAGAGCGCGCACAGCCGCTCTTGCGTGAGGCCGGCCTGCTCCAGCGCCTGGCGGATGTGGCGCGTGCTCTGGCCGGGCCAGACCACGTCTCCGAAGGCCGTGGATGCGTGATTGAAGGCGTTCACGCGCAGGCGCGCATCGTGAGCGCTGGCCAGGAACGTGTAGCAGGAACCGAGGCTGGTGCCCAGGACGCCGAAGTGCTCATAGCCCTGCGCCTCAAGCCAGTCGAGGCAGCAGCGGATGTCGACGACGGCCTGGCGGCAGGCGGAGATGGTGCGGCCAATGTTGGCGCTCACTGCATAGTCTGAGCGCTCAAGCTCGGCCGGGCGGCGGATGTCGTGATAGGGCTTGGAGAGGCGCAGCGCCGAGATGCCCATGCGGTTGAAAAGCGCACACAGCGCATTGTGGCTGAAGGCGTCCGCATTCCACTGCGGCAGCACCACGATGGCCTGCCTGGGGCGCGCGGGATCTTTATGCGCCGGAGCCGGGTACCAGCGCGCGTTGACCAGGTCGTTCTCCGGGTGCGGCGTGCGCTCCGGCGAGGTGAAGCGGAGAAACTGCGCCTTCTGCGCTTTGCCGTCGGCCACCTGCTGGCGGAGTGCTGCGTCGTGGGCCAGGGTCTCCGGCCTCACGTTGGTGGGATAGAGCTCCGGATAACGATCTTCGAGGCAGAAGTCGGTGGGACGCTCGTAGCCGAAGAACTTGTCGCTGTGGCGAACCAGAAGCTGGTTGATGCGGACCATGGCGGCTTCAGCGGCCGCGGGGTCGCGCTCGACTTCAGGCGAAGGAACCGCGGCGGCAAAGCCGTGCGACTCGAGGAAGGGCGCAATCCACTCGAAGCCCCACTCCTGCGTGCGCACCACGCGATTCTCGTCGCGCGTGGTCAGGCGTGTCTCCCAGCGATACATCCAACGCGCGTACAAGTCCGTCAACATTCGTCTGATTCAAGTTTACCAGCGGTGGTAAAGCCGGGCAGGGACTCAGACTTTGGATGCGGCGCGCTTGAGGGCAAAATACTCGGCCGCGAACCAGCCCAGGCTGAGCAGCAGCAGGAGGGCGATGATGGCCTGGGAGATGGCGCAGTAGAGACACCAGACTCCGAGGCCGTACTGCTCGATCATGGAGAGCCGAAAGGCAAAGAGGAATCCGGCGGAGGAGGCGAGAAAGGTCGCAAAGCGCTGGCGAGCGAATGCGAGGCCGGCCAGCAGCAGATAACCGGCGATGCCCATGTCCGCCACTGGGACGTTCGCCATTACCGCAAATGAGCTGTGGTTCACGATGCCGCAGTCCCATTTCGCGTTGATGGAGCAGGGTTCGGTGCCGGTGTCGTAATGGACGCGCAGCGCGAGCGCGGAGTCCACTACGCCGAGGAGTGCAAGGAAAAGGATAAGGTAACGCATAGTCTGCCGAGATGATTCTAGCTGACGGCGTTGCCCCCCGGCTCGCTGCCCATTGCCTTGCTGGTACGATGAGGCCATGCAACAGGCAGGCAGCATGCCGGGGCGCGCGCGCCGCGTGGCGTTCTTTGGCGGGAGCTTCGATCCGCCGCATCTGGGGCATCTGGCGGTGGCGCGCGCGGCGCGCGCGGCGTTGGAGCTGGATACGGTGCTCTTCGCTCCGGTAGGCGCGCAGCCGCTTAAGACACAGGGTTCGACCGCGGGCTATGAAGACAGAGTCGAGATGACGCGGCTGGCGATCGCGGCAGAGCCGGGGTTCGAGGTTTCGCTGGCCGATGCCCCCAAGCCCTCAGGAGAGCCTAATTACACGCTCGAGACGCTGGAAACACTGCATGGGGGAATGGGTGAAGATTGTCTCTTGTTTTTCCTGATGGGCGCGGACTCGTTCCTGGGCCTCAGCAAGTGGCATCGCGCAGCGGAGATCCCGTTTGCGGCGCCGTTGATTGTCGCCTCGCGGCCGGGTCAGAAAATGAAGGACGTAAAGGCGGCGCTGCCGCCCGGATTGACGATGGAATCCGCACCCATGCGGAGCGAGACGCGAGGCGGCGTGGTGGTGCGCACGTTTTGGCTCACCAACCAGATTGGGGACCGGGCCGTGTTGTATCTGCTGCCGGGCTTGGACGTTCCCATCAGCGCGTCGGAGATCCGCGCCGGCATCGGAACGGCCATCCAGGCCGCTTCCGGCCAGGAGGTGCAGACGGCCGGGCGCGAACTGGTGCCGCCGGCGGTTGCCGAGTATGTGCTGGCGCACGGGCTTTACCGTTGATTTACCGCTGGCCCGGTGAAGAGATACGATTAAAGCTGGAGAGCTTTCCAGACGCATGACGACAACCAAGGCGCACCCGCAAACGCGCGTACAAAAGCAGACACGTATCCTGGTGCAGGCCGCAGCCGCGGTCTGTGAAGACAAAAAGGGCCAGGATACCCGCATTCTCGAGCTTGACCCGGTCGACTCCGGATTGTCGGACTTCTTCCTGATCACCTCAGCCAGCAACGACCGCCAGGCCATAGCAATTGCCGACGAGATTGAGCTGCGCCTCAAACGCGAGTTTGGCGCCTACGTGAACTCGGTGGAGGGCCGCCGCCAGGGTGAGTGGATTCTGCTCGATTATGTGGATTTCGTGGTCCACGTGTTTCTGGCCGAACGGCGCGCCTTTTACGACATCGAGAGGCTGCGCAAGTCGGCGCGGCCGTTGACACCCAGTGAATTCGATGAAGAGCTGAAAGCCGTGCTCAAGGAAAAGACCCGCGCGGTGCGCGGCAAGGCTGCCGGCGACGGCACGGAAAAGAAGCGCGCGGCGAAGAAGAGCGCGCCAGCGGATAAACCGAAGGCCAAGGCGCCGGCGAAGAAGCCCGCGGCGAAAAAGTCCGCACTGAAGAAAGCGGCAAAAAAGAAATAGGCATTGATTGTTGGTCAGGATTGTTGGTCAGGCAGCAAAGCGCGTCCTGCCGAAGGGACGCCCTTTTTTACGGAGCCATAACGATCTTCGCCCGCGCAAAAAAGAGACCGCCGAAGCGGTCTCTTTTTTGCGAACTGGCTTTGCTTTCGGCCTTGGGCCTTAGAACTCGAGGCGCAGCGAGAGCTGCAGCACGCGAGCTCCGTTGTTCTCGTTTCCTGGCGGCTCTATGGTATAACTGATGTCGCCGAATGTGGCGTTTGTGATGTCCTGCTGATCGAGGCCGTTGTAGGCATTGTCCGCAGGCACGTCGAAGCTCGGATGGTTCAACGCGTTGAACGCGTCGGCACGGAACTGCAGGTTGACTCCTTCCTTGTAGATGGGGAAGGTCTTGCCCAGTCCGAGATCCGTATCGAAGTAGCCTGGACCGCGAAGGCCATTGCGCTCTCCGATCTGGAATCCGATTGGTCCCTCATACGCGGCTGCTGCAGTAGTCGCGTTGGCGAAGACGTTGACGCCTCCTCCGGCTATCTTGTCCAGATGCGTAGCGACTGCCGACTTGGGCCCGATCAGGATGCCGGGAGCATCGTTCGAGTAGCTGGCCACGAAGGCATTGGAGTTGGTTCCCCACGCCCGTCCGGTGTGCCAGTCCACGATGCCGCTGAGGCTCCAGCCGCCGATTGCTTCATTGACCCAGCCGGGAGAAGTGGCAAGGAACATCTTGTTCTTCCCGAAGGGCAGCTCGTAGGTGGAGTCGCCGGTAATAATCTGCTTCTCATCGAAGTCAGAGTCGGACCAGCACTCCGCCGGGCGGACCGCGTCGCAAACCAGGCCCACGCCGCCGATTCCCGTATCGCCCTCGGAGTTGGCGAAAAACGACGTGTTATCGAGGGAGTGACCCCAGGTGTAGTTGAAGTCGTAATGCAGGCCGTGCGAGTAGTTCTTTGACAACGTGAGCAAAAAGGCGTTGTAGCTGGAACGTCCCTTGTTGCCGTAGAAGGTGTTCTCAGAGAACTGCGCCGCAGACCCCACGTTAAGCGGGGCCCCGGTGTCTGAGAGGTACTGGACGGTGTCTCCGAAATCGCCACGGTATACAAACGGGCCAAAGTTGTTCACCAGGGAAGCGGTGTAACCGGCGCCCATAACATTTTCAAACCATGGCTGTGGTGTTACGTTCGCCACGCCGGCCCTGAGCTGCTTGGTGACCGACGCCATGGCCTGCGAGAGGAGCTGGCCGGATACCGGGTCAGGGAAGTCGAGGACCTGGTTCGCGTCAGTCTGCGCCAGCAGCCGGCGTCCCAGACGGCCTACGTAGCTGACCTTCAAAACCGTGTCCCCGGGGAGCTGGCGCTGCACGCCAAAGTTGAAGCCGATGGAGTATGGATTCTTCAGCGAGGGGTCGATGGTGGCGTTGAAGGCCGACCCTATCTGGAGACCATAGGGCGAGCCATCTGCTACGAACGGGTAGTATGGCGGCTTCGGCGTCGCAGGCGGCGTGATGGAAACAGTAGAGATGTTGTTGTTCGAGTCGAGCCGCGGATTAGTGGAACCGGTGTTGAGGGAATCGTACGGATCACCCGAAATTCCCAAAGAGGTGGGCAAACTCTGCTGGAAGAGATACGAATCGGTATCCTGAATTGCCTGAACCGCGTTGATGATGGTGCGGTCGTAGACGATGCCCACGCCTCCGTTAATCACCGTCTTCCTGTCGGCGCCGGGGTTGAAGGCAAAGCCAACATGCGGCGCGAAGAGGTCATGCTGAGGCTTATAAAGCGGTGGGCCATTGTTGGCCTTTCCGCCAAGAAGGTAGGGGATCAGGGGGACCGCCGTGGGGCCGGTCTCACCCGCGTTGCTCTGGGCTATGCGGGCATCGAAGTACTTGTCAAAGCTAAAGGGCTCGGTGCTCTCCAGACCGTGCGTCTCATAGGGCACGGAGAAGAGTTGGTAGGTCACGCCATAGGTGATGGTGAGTTCGGGCGTTGCCTTCCAGGTGTCCTGCGCATAGACCTGGGTCTGATAGTACTTGTAGAAGCGCTGATCGCCTGTAAGCTGAGGCAGCGCCGTGCCCGCGGCATTGTAGTTGAAGTCAGACGAAACCTCGGCGATCCGACCGAGCATGACCGTGAAAGCCTGATCCCAATCGTACTCCGCCTGATTTCCTAAAGTGGACGAAGTGTTGATG
>JBAUCP010000510.1:0-3603 GCA_049677625.1 Occallatibacter sp.
CATGTATATCTTTCCTGCCAGAGACCTATTTGCTCGGAAGCGAAGCTGGTGAAGCGTCAACAGCCGCATCGTGCCGCACCATCAACCGCGCCGCTTCGTAATCGGTAATCTTCAGGAAGCTTCCATGCTTGCAGAGCGCAGGTAGCGACGTTTCCGTCGTAACGTCTTCCCAATGCTTCCAATCAGTCGTCGCCACAGCCTCATAGCGTGCACGCGGCGGACGATAGTGGTCATAAAACACGATGTACCTCTTGCCCACTTGAATCGCCGACGGCCCCTCTGACCAGCTTTCGTTGATCGGCCCTGAGATATTGCTCCACGGTCCTTCGAGCGTGGGGCCAGTCGCGACGCGCTCCTGAAATGTGAGCGGGTCGTAGGTCTGCTCTTTGAAGATCAGCCGGTATGGACCGTGTTTGCCGTGAAAGATGGTCGCGTCGATGGTCACGTAGCCGGGATCGAAGAAGATCGCCGGCTTGGAAAATGTTTTGAAATCCGGCGTCAGCGAAAACCAGATCCGGTTTCCGGTCGCCGAGTCCTTCATGGAGCTCGACCAGATCAGCAGCCACTCTTTCTTGGCCGCGTCCCAGTAGGTTTCAGGCGCCCACACGTTGTTGGTCTCGGGAAAATCTGCCATGACCGGAATTTCCCGTTGTTCCGACCATGTGATGAGATCGGGCGACGACGCATACCCGAGCGAGTTCCCGCGCCAGTTCCACGTCCATACCATGTGAAACAGCCCGTCCGGCCCGCGCGTCAGGAACACGTCGCGCATCAGCTCGCCAGGCTGCGCTGCCTTGACCCACGGCTGGCCGTCGTTCAATGGAGTGTAGTGGTAGCCATCGCGGCTCAGCGCGAGATAGATTCCCTGGCTCCCCGGCTCCTTGAAGTAAGCGAACAGCCATGCGCCCTGTTGCTCATGCGCGGCTCGCGCATTGGGGATGGTCAATCCGCAGCAGGCAAGCAACAGCGCCGCAATCATGCGCACCGGCCGATGCATCGCCGCGCTCACTTTGCCTCAGCCAAGTCCGCAGCCAAAAGCGTCTTTCCGCTCCAGTGCGACTCGGAGATTTGCTTGCCTGCTGCATCGAAGTTGCGCCACGTCCACTCGTCTTTCGCGCCGTAAGACTTGACCCACTCCCTGGTCCCGTCTGCTCGATAGAAAACCTCGTCGCCAACTTTCTTGCCAAGATGGAACTGCGCGGTCCATTGCTTGCGCCCGTCTTCGAAGTAAAACGTCTGCGTTCCTTCAAGCAGAATCTCGCCGTCATTCGCGCGGCCCGTGCTCCACTCCGCTTTCAGCTTTCCGTTCGGCCACAGCTCGCGATGCTTCTCTACATGCGCAATCGAAGTTGGCTCCGGCGTTTCGGCCTCCGCATCGGAAAGCACCCATGCTTCATTCAACTCGATCTCGTAGTTGACCGCGTTCTTCGATGTGGCAATGTGAATCATGCCATCAGGTCCCTCGGTCGCGGTCACGTAGCCCACGGTGAGGATGTTCGCAGGCAACCGCTTCTGCTTCCACGTCTTTCCGTCATCATCGGAGAGCGCCACGTACGCGCCATCTTTGTGAATGTGTTTCTCGTGATTCGGATTGAAGTCGGCCACAAAGAACAACCGCCCTGAAGCCAGCCGGATCACGCTCGGCCGCTCGCCGCTCTCGAGTGGATCGAACGGCGTCTTCGACTTCACCCACGTCTTTCCACCATCGGCGCTTGTGGCCAGCGGCATCCGTCCATCGATCGATGAATTCTTTCCGCCAAATCCGAGAATGTCTCCGTTCCGCGCCATCACAATGGTCGTGTGCCGTCCCGCCGTGCGTCCGCCCGTGTCATACCAGGTCTTGCCGTTATCGCGCGTGGCCCACACAGCGGAGATGGAACCGTTCCCATCCGCGTCGCGTCCTGTCGAATCGGTCGGTATGTAGATCGTTCCATCCTTGGCGCGCACAATCGAGTTGATGGGCTGCGAAACATAGCGCCCGATCGGCGCCGTGAAGTGCGGAAACTCAACCGGCGCCCAGGTTGCGCCATTGTCATCGGAAGTGGTGTACGCAAACGGCGGCGCGCCGATCAGCCGCGGGAAACCAAAGAAAAGCCACAGATGCCCATGATCGTTCCAAAAGACCGGCGCGGCGCATGCTGCATCCGCGAACGCGGGCCACGGCTCCGGCATGTCCCAGTTCTCCGCACCTGCGCGCCGCCGCATCACCATCACGGTCTGGTCCGGATCGTCTTCCTTGTTTGGCGTGTTGTAATACGCCGCAACCACATCGCCATTCGCGAGCACCTGAATCGCCGAGTTGTGATAGTTCACGCCCAGCCCGCGCGTGAGCCCCACGCTCCAGCCCACGTCGGGCATCGACTTGCCATCGAGATTTGGAAACAGCTCGCGCACGCGATAGAACGGCTTCGCCGGATCGGGTCCCTCCGTTCCATCGACCGGCGTCTGCTTTACATCCGTCCAGAAAAAATAATCAGAGGCCGGCGCGGAGTGTTCCAGGGGCATTGGCGCCCGCACCACGCGAAATCCGATGTTGCCATCTTTCGATTCATAGCTCAGCGCCATGCTCGCGCGGTTCGCCGATCGCATGAAGTAAGGCGCCATGGCCGGAACCATCTCGCCTGGTTTTGATTTTCTGAAGTCGAGCCCACCGCCGCGCACCACGCGAAAATACCCATGCACAGGGCCAGTCGGATCAGTCTGCGCGCTTGCCTCATAGGGCCCATACCAGTCTGCGACCCACTCCGGTGAGCCCTCGCCCATCGCCACGCCCCACGCAGTCTTCTCATCGCGCGCAGGCGGCGTGTCGCCGGTGAAAAATGGCGTCTGCGTGCCCGCGCGCTCGGCGTACTCCCATTCGGCCTCGGTGGGCAGCCTGTAGGGCTTGCCGGTTTTCTTCGTAAGCCATGCGCAAAAAGCCACGGCCTGCTGGTAGCTGATCCCAGCCGCGTAATCCGGATAAGCCGCCACGCCTTTATACGAAGGATCGAACTCCTGGAACTGCTTCACCGTAATTAAATGCGTCGCAATCGAAAATCCATGCGTGACGGTGACCTTGTGTGCGGGAACCTCGTCGAAGTCCCCATGCTCGGGGCGCGCCGACATCACGCCAAACCCATTCACCACCGCAAGCGGAAGCGCTGCAGCCTCCGCGCCCATGACGAACGAGCCCGCGGGTATGTGCGCCATCTCGATGGAATCTGCGCTCTGCGCTGCCACCGGCGCAGCCGCAACGCACATAGCCAGAGCGGCCACGATCTTCGAAATCATCACGCTCAACAACTCCTTCAAGTTATCGGCTCATTCCTGCGGGCGCGATTTCACCGCGGCAGCTCGGCCGTCATCTGTCCCAGCGTCGCGCGGCTCGCAATCTTTTTCCCATCCACGAACAGCATCAACCCACGCCCGCGCTTAAAGTGCGCGCCGTTCTCGTCGTAGACAATTGCCAGCAGATGCCCGTGATACGGCAGCCCATCCATCGCAAAATAACTCCACGTTCCCGCAGGCAGCAGCGGATTGACGATCACTTTTCCGTCCGAGCGCGGCCGCAATCCAATCAGTCCCGTGATAAGCGGATCGGCAAACCCCGAGTGGTTGTAATAA
>JBAUCP010000511.1:0-4134 GCA_049677625.1 Occallatibacter sp.
TCGTTCGATCTGTCTGATCGACGCATTCATCTCCACATCCACAGGTCGGCTGAGTGGCAGCGTCAACTGGTCGCGCGCGGCGAGGCGGTTCTTCAAATACGTCACGCACCGCAACTGGTTGGTAAGAAGCTTGTAGCGCATGTCGAGGACATTTCCGCTGATCTTCCAGACTGAATTCCACGAGACTCCTGGAAACGCAGCCATGCTGCGGCGCAAAGGAATGCGATCCAGATGCGTTAGGAGCTTCCTGAGTTCCCGCCACACATTCACTAATTGCCATGCGTTCGCCATCATGATGCTGAAAAGCAAGCCCATCAAAAAGCAGATTGCGATGGAATAGGAGCGCGCTCCCAGACTGCGAAGAGGGAATTCGAGGAGATGGAGCGGCCGCCTGAATTCGAGAAAGAAGACCAGAAGCATCTGTAAAGCAAAAAGAACAGCGGCTCTTATCAGAACTTTGGGAGCGAAAGGGCTACATAGCTTCTCAACTGGAATCGCCACGCCCTCGCGGCTGAACAGTCGCAAAGCTTTCAGCTCCGTCTCGCCCGCGCCAAGCGGATCATGACCCTCGAGGGTGAGGCATTTTGTCAGAGGCAGGCGTGGCCGGTCGCGCCCGAGCAGGGCCAATCCCTGCAGAGAGTACCAGAACCACAGGTACATGCCCACGCAGACTGCAAGCAACGGCACAACCGGCGATACGCCATCGGTGAGGTCCATCGAGCGCCAGTACGCGGGCACACGGCTGGCGACAGTAAGAGTTCGCTCGGCCGAAAAATAAACAGCGAAATAGGCAGCCAGAGTCCCCAGCAGGAAAAAGATGACCGATCCGCACACCGCGAGCCATTTGCGCGGATCGTTGTTTGCAGCTTCGCAATACCGGTTCCACCGTTTTGAGCTCCACCACTTCTCAGCAGTGGCCTGGGTCGCGTGGCTGGCGGCCTTGACCGCACCTGCAGCAGCCTTTGGATCGGGTGATGATACGAAGGGTTGCTTGGAAACATTGATGGCAAGCGCGACACCCGCGATGCACCAGAACAACTGATGCGACAGCAACCAGAGGCCGGGGTTCGAGAGCGGCGCTCCATCCGGCGACATTGCTCCAAACCCGCAGGCGAGTACGCTTGCCGCGGCTGAGATTGTGACGCTGCCAAGCAACATCAGCGCAAGATACGGGAGGCGGCACCTGCCCACGCATACGAAGTAGGCGCGATGGCCCGGCTTCTGCGTGACCGAAGGGTAGAGGCAGCACAGGAGATGAAAACCGCAGCCGATCAAGAGCGCTGCGAGCGCAAGCCGAATGCCAGCCGGCATGGGCTGCCAGGGGGGAATGCTTACTTCGTGCTCATCCGTTGCCGGGCTGGCTGCGGAGCGATCCTTGCCGGAAGAATTGCAGTCCGTGCCGCCGTACTCGCGTGGCGCGAACACATTGAAGACGCTGCGAAACGCAGGCCACAGATTATGACGAAGACCACGCGACAGCTGACCGCAGAGCGACTCTTCGTTGATTGTCTTCGTTGTCAAAGCTGCCAGCGGCCAAAAGTCATTGCGTCCCAGCACGGAGAGCCACGCAACCGGCGGCTGCGGCGTTTTTTGTGCTTGCCCGGCCGGATCGATCCAGAAGGGGGCCCGGTAGTCAGGAATTGTCAGCTCCGGATCCACCGGAACAAAGCCAGCGAGCGGCGGAATGGGAAGTGCATAGCTCTCTGTCGAGGATGAAGGCAAGCTTTCCTGCTTTGCGCCGCTCAGACCCTTCGCCGGTTCCGGGCCGGTTCCGATTGAATCGAGCGTATGTGAACCGTCGTGATTTATCGCGAATGTAAGAGTCAATTCGGGCCCTGCCCCGTTCTTCCCGGCAAGGAGCGAGAAAGGGTGCGCGTCGAGGTCGGATTTACATAGGAGTTTCGGATCTTGCCCGGCGTCTCCCGCGGCTGTCTCAACTTTGTAGCCGGCCAGGACCAGGTGCTCGACTGCCAGTGTGCACGGTGTTTCCGCATCCAGCGTGACAGGAAAATGAAGAAGCGCGCGCGCGGCCACATACACACCCTCGCTGCGGTCCTGCGCAAAGACGCGATGAGAGTGTGCGCCGGGATCATCGAGCCGCTGTGTCCAGTGCGGCTCCCACGGCAGCAGGGGATAGGTGGTCAGCGTCATGATTCCGCTCAGCCTTGCCGCACCACTCTCCCTGCGCAGCAGCTGATCGGCTCCCAGGATCACAATGCGCCCTTGTGGATAAGCCAGCCGCAGATAGTGGCTCAAAAAAATCTGGTCGAGTACGTTGCTGCTGCGCAGCAGTATGTATTGCGATTGATGCACGCGCAGTTGGCTTACAATCTGCTGGAGCACGGCTTCCTGCGAGAGCGCCGTCTGGTCTCCGCTGTAAGAGTGAATCGAGTCGTGCTGGTTTCCCTCAGGATCGGCGACGTCCGGCGCGAGGGTGCGCTGCGCGGTGTCCGATGTAGACGTGGATGGGCTGCTGAAGATCGACTCGCTCTGATATGCGGCCCGCAGAGCGGAGATATCTCTCGGATAAAAAACCCGCAGCGGTCTTTGGACTATCTGGTCGCTGTTTGTTCCGCTTGCGCCAGCATCGAAAGAACCCAGGTGGCAACTGCTCAAGTCATCATCTGTTGGTTCGGTGCTATCCGACTCTAAATTCTGCGAGGGGGCATTGTGCTTATCGGCTCCGAGCCGTACAACTTCGCTGCCGTAAGCCGTCTGGTCTTCAGAGAGAATGGCGAATCGCGAGAGGTCGAACTTCGACTGAGAGAGATAGTCGCAGTACCGGCTGATGAGGAACCCGTCGCTGTGCTGGAAGCTCGCAAATTGAGCCTTAGCTCCGAGAAAGCTGGTGATCCATGTCAGGGCCTTGTTGCCGGTTATGTTGCCGCTGTAAATCCTGAGTGTTCCATTGCCGTGAGCGCCGCGGGGCGCGGGGCTTTGCTCAATTCGCGGATCGGAGACGAGGTCCGCCAAAGAGTACACGGAACCCGAAAAGGAAGGTCCCAGGATGATGGGCGGCAACTGGTGCTTGTTCGAATCATGTGTCTGCAGCGCCGCGACCCAGGCAGTTGCATTTTTAAACTGTTCCCGGTGAATCCCCTGTGTCGGTTCCTCGCCGACAATAAAAACGATGAGGCCCTCGCGGTATGGCAGGCTCAAGGAGGCTGGTGCGATTTCAGTCGCGCCCGCTATAGGTTTCCTCCGAAAGAGCAGAATGCCGGGCTGCTCCTCCTGCGCATCTTTCCGGCTGTTAGCTATGTCCTGGTCTGCAAGGCTGCTGAACGAGTCGTCCTTGGTTGTCCAGGGTAGCCAGGAGGAGTCGTATACGTATCCCTCATCGGATGCGCCCTGCTGGATGGCCTCCGCCATACGATCAAACTGAAGAGGGAAATGAGTGTGAGTGGGATCGGGAAGGGTCGCGATCATGAAACTCAGGTGGACTGGCTGGCTTTGGGATTGATCCTTTGCCCGGTCCTCTTGTTCTCCGGCGTTATTCCTTTTTGCAACGCTGGCGCCGCCATTCAGCCGAGTGGAACAGCTGGCCGGGATAACTGTGGAGCGCTGATCATCCATGCCAAGAAAGCTTTTGAGATGGCTTTCGATCTGAGCGCATGGACCGAGATAGAAATCAACCACGGTGGCCGAGCCGGTACTGTCCTGCTGGTTTGCCCGCGACGCAGACGCGCTCTGGCCGGCGGGGGACTTGTCGCCCTGCTGCGAGGTCATTCCGATCGCGGCGGCGATTGCGACGGCGATGGCTGCGGCCCAACCAGCTTCCTGTCTCATTCAGATCCCCTAACATTCGAGAGATAGCCAAGATACCGGGCGATTTACCCAGGTTGTATCTGGATGTAGTTGTGAACGGACGGGGAATAACAGACCTTTGCAGCCGCGAGGGGGCGCGGCGCCAGGTGATGAATTATGGTGCAGGCTTAGTCGAATGTCAAGACAACGATTCCCAACGTACGTCTCCACGGTAAGTGAATCAAATAAGAACAAGTCGCCACCGGCGGCCAAAGTTCGCAGTTCTTGCAGGCTCCTTTTCGGCGCCACGGAAGAAACGTCACGCTGCAAGCTGGAACTGGTCCCTGCATTCTAGTGTTCCTCGTCCGGGATTCGTTGCAATCGTCCGGG
>JBAUCP010000512.1:0-4505 GCA_049677625.1 Occallatibacter sp.
GCCTTGTACAATCGAGCAGCTCGCCCGAGGTACGAGATTTTCGCCTAGAGAAGCTCAGGGTGTGATGTTCAAGCTCGCGGATATCGAGCGGAATATTGTCCATGTACTCGACTCAACGTATACCGTCTGGGAAATCTCGCACGACTTTCTTGTTCCGATGATCGACTCGATGCTCACACATTGGAGAGTCTCCTTTTGGAGAAAGGCGCGTCCCTGGCTTCCCATGGGATATGTGGTCATTCTGGTTTTGGCGCCATTCGTGGCACCTCGCTTGATCCCAGACCCAATCGACGAGCTGAACCGTCTCCACTGGGAGACACGGATCGTTGATGTAAGCCACCGCTCTGACAGTACCCTGGACAAGAACGAGATCAAATACGTCTTTGATGCCGTCTCAATGCCACCACCTGAGAGTATTCGCGCTCTCAAGCGCATCGAAGGGCGGTTCCATATAAAGCTTGCAGGCATCGATTCGTTCGACGCCTCTCATTTCGGAGCCTGGAGCGATTTGAACGGGCTTATAGATCTCGATCTTTCGGACAACTTTCAAACTTCTGCAGACATATCTGGACTCAAATACTTATCAAAATCCTTGACATCTCTCAATCTGAGCGATGATCCCGGGATTGTGGACGTCGAGCTCAAGGACCTTCCGCCATCGCTCGATTCCCTGGACCTCGGGGGAGACTCCAAGATTACGGACGCGGGCCTCAGGAATCTGCCCAGGTCCCTCACAACTCTCTCGCTTAATGGCATTCAGATTACCGATGCCGGGCTCGGTAGTCTGCCCAAATCCCTAACCTCCCTTGAGCTCGCACTTAACACACAGATTAAGTGGATTGCTGCAGCTAAATGCTGGCAATGGCATTCCTAGATGCCAGGGTGTTTTTGGGGAGTGATCACAGAATTCGCACCTGACTCGGGTCAATGAGTGGTTTGGCCCGTACGCATCAGTTGAATGGCGATCATTTCGGGCATTCTCAATCTTCACTAACAGGCGAGTAAGCGACGCTTATCCTCAAGGAATAGCCTTCGGCAAAAGAAGCGGGATCGTAGCGCCGCTAATAGCTTGCAGGGTTTCATTCCGAATGGAGGATGGAAATCACGTTGGTACGCGCGGCGTTTCTGGCCGGCACTGAGCTTCCCACCAGCGCAATAAGCGTCATCAGTCCCCATGCAAGAGAAAGTGAAATGGGATCATGTACCTTAACGCCGACAAGCATGCTTGCCAGAAGGCGATCCACGAACCATGCTCCCGCAATCCCTATAACGCCGCCGGCCAGAATCAAACGCATCGCTTGCGCCACGATGAGACGCAACAGTTCAGGACGCGATGAGCCGAGCGCCAGCCGGATCGCCATCTCCTTCTTGCGCTGGCTGACCCAGTAGGAAAATGCGCCATACACACCCACTCCGGCCAGGATCAGGGCGAGTAGGGCGAAGGCGGCAATCAATAACATGATGAGCCGACGCTGTGCGAGCGATCGCGAGAGGCGGCTCTCCATGGTAGCGACATCGAATAGAGGCTGTGTAGGGTCGGCATCGAGGAGAGCTTTACGCAGGGGCGTGGTCAATGAAGCAGGCTCGAGGCTCGAGCGCAACAGTATATTCACTTCGCGGTCTGGTACCTGGTCAAACGGCAGATAGATGACGGGTTGGATATGTGATTCGAGGCTGTCATAGTGAACATCCTGCACAATTCCGACGGCGGTGATCTGGGTGAATATGTCGTGGCCGTGGAGATTGATTCGGAATTGTTTGTTGAGAGCGTCGCCGTTGAAATATTTGCGGGCGAACGCCCGATTAACGATGGCCACGGGAACGGCACCGGCTTTATCTGCACTGGTAAACGTGCGGCCCTGGAGCAGGCTGGTGCCCGTAGCTGCGAAATACTCAGGGCTGATGCTGATGGTGAGGGCGCCAGGGCGCTGTCCCACTGGCAGGGGCGGACCATCACCGAAGGCGAGAGTCCGTCCCTGGTAGTCATGCTCAAGCGGAAGCGTACTGCCGATGGCTGCAGTATGCACGCCGGGAATCGCTTTGAGCCGGGGCAACAGTTGTTGCACAAACGCTGGCGTCTTTTCCAGATCCTCAGAACGGTTGCGTTGGACTTTCGCAGTCAGACAATGGCGCGGATCAAACCCGGTGCCGTTTTGAAGTACATGCACAAAACTGCGAATGAGCAGGCCGGCGCCGGTAAGCAACAAGACGGCAAGGCCGATCTCCGTGACGAGCAGTGCGCCGCGCAGACGGCGATGCTGACGGCCTGAGGAGGCGCGGCCTCCTGCGTTCTGCAGCGAAGTGCGCAGGTCGGCGCGTGAGGAGCCGATGGCTGGAGCGAGGCCAAAGAGAATGGTGGTGAAGAGCGCGAGGCCCGCGGTGAAAGCGAGAACCCAGCCACTAACTTCGACGGCAGCGCTCAGCTTGCCGAACGGCGCCTGAAGCAGATTCGCAATCGGCGAGCCAGAAGAGAAAGCGCCAGGCGTGCCACTCTGACGGATGAGCCATGTAACAGCGGCGGCGATGGCGAGACCAAGCACGGAGGCGATGGCAGAGAGCGTGAGATTTTCAACGAGAGACTGGCGGATGAGACGCAGGCGACCGGCGCCGAGCGCGCCGCGCAGCGCCATTTCGGGTTCGCGAGCGACCGTGCGCGCGAGCTGCAGGCTGGCTACATTCGCGCAGGCGATGAGTAGCACCGCTACGACGCAGGCCAGCAGGATCAGGAGCGGCGCGCGATCGTCTCCGGTGAGATAACGCTGCATCGGCTGGGCAATGAACTTGCGGCCCTTAGCCCAGTTTATGAAATACGCGCCGTAACCTTTCACCCGGTTTTGTTCGAAGAGATTGAGCTCCGCCTGAGCCTGGGGCAGGGTTACGCCGTCGCGCAATCGGGCGATCGTCAGCACCATCACGATCCGGATTCCGGTGGATTCAAGACGTGTATCGGCGTCCAAATCATCGGGAACATAGAGGTCAGGTTCGGCCGCGGGGTCGGGAAAAACGAAGTGCGCGGGCAGAACGCCGACTACGGTTTGCGCTTTTCCGGCGAGCGTGATGGTGCGGCCGACAATTCTCTGATCGCTGTTGAACCTGCTCTGCCAGAGGCGATGACTCAGAATCACCACGGCTGGGCCGCTTTCGCGATCTTCACTGTTCAGGAAGTTTCTACCCAACGCGGGAGTCACGCGGAGCGTCGGGAAAAAGTTGGCGGTCACTCCCATTGCCGACACGCGCATCGGGGCACCGACGCCGGTCAGATTCTCATCGCCATAGTCGACATATCCGGTAACGGCCTCAAACGATTTGAGGGCGGGCTGCGCGGCGAAGAAATCCTGGCCCAACATCGCAATTCCATCGTCATCCTTGTCGTATTTTGTGTGCTGGTAGATGAACACCAGCCGGTCTGAGCCCGGATAAGGGAGCGAGCGCAGCAGCAGCGCATAGACCGCGGAAAAAATTGCGGTGGTTGCGCCTATTCCGAGCGCAAGCGTGAGGATTGCGGTCGAAGAGTAGGCGGGATTGCGCCGCAGTTGGCGAAGCCCGTAGCGAACATCCTGCACCAGCGATTCGGCGAGCGTACCAGCCCGTCCATTCCTGACCGCCTGCTTCATCTGTTCGATTCCACCGCTTTCGGCCAGGGCGCTGCGACGAGCTTCGGCGCGAGTCAAGCCGGTAGCGATTTTCTCCTCGGTTACGGCGTCGACATAGCTCTGGATCTCCTCGTCCAGATCGGATTCGACATGCTGCTTGCGAAACAGATTGCGGATCGCGGGTTTGAGAGGTAGCCACATCGAATTCGCTCTCCTATGAGGTCTTCAGCGCGTGTCCGATGGCGCGGGAAATTGTCGTCCACTGTTCGGTTTCAACGCCCAACCGGCGTTCGCCGGCTTTTGTGCGCCGGTAATACTTTGCGCGCCGGTTGTTCTCTGACTCTCCCCAGGAAGAACTCAGCCATCCAGCTTCTTCCATGCGGTGAAGAGCCGGAAATAGCGATCCCGGCCTGACCTTGAACGTGCCCTGCGTGATCTGCTCGACGCGCCGGGCAATGCCCAGTCCATGAAATTCGCCATCGCCGAGCGCCTTAAGGATGAGCAAGTCCAGAGTACCCTGCAGAAGATTTGCCTGATTTCGCTCCAATCGTAGCTCCTATTGAATGACGATAGGAGTGTAGAGAACGCTCATAATGAATGTCAATAGGAGTGACGATGCGCAGGCGCAACGAAAGTTGCAACTGCATGACTTGGAGATTGACTCCCGAAGCATGAGACTTCGCGTAGCTATCTTTCCATGAGTGCTTTATCGGCGAGTCACTCATTGACAACTAATAGGGAACGGAAAGTGTGGCAGTATCTACAAATCCAATCCACCTGGCCGAAAAACGTCAGGACTCTATCGGAGCTGCTCCGCGCGATCAGGCGCGATGACTGGCAGGAGGCTGTGCGGAGCAGGTCGGATAGAGCGGTTTGAAGGAAGGCGCTGGCGCGATCGGGGCAGGAATTTGG
>JBAUCP010000513.1:0-4323 GCA_049677625.1 Occallatibacter sp.
GTGCGTGCATAAAGTGCTCGCATAAACGCTCCAGGACGGGGGAACCCAAGGAACCAATGCGCTTGAACCAAACACAAACGCGCGAAGAAATGCAGTTAAGTTAGTTCCCAAGCATATCCAAGTCCCGGAGGGAAATCAATGCAAAATCGCGTGAATCCATCCCGCATGACACATTAGTAATGTGTGGGAAGGACTCACTCCCGCCGTGCGGCAGGTTATGCCGCGAATTGAGGCAGGCGGTCGCCGGCTTCGCGGCAACGCTCACGCCGTCAGGGCGCGATACTCGAAAAACATACTCATCCGCCAGCGCAGAACCATACCGAATGCAAGGATGAAAAACAGCCCGCCGGTCTGCGGGAGAGAAAGCACGCTGTCCAGATAGCCGCGCGCAAAGTACCGGATCGCGGCCAGCACGATCACCACCGCAAAGAATGCGCCTGAGCGCTTCATCATGATCGTGTCGCCCATGCGCTCCAGGCGCGAAGTGAGCAGCAGGGGATAGGCCAGCGCAATGGCGCCCACCAGAAACGCAACGATCGCCCAAAGAATCGGCACGCGAAACACCGGTTCCACGAACATGAAAAACCCCGTCGCCATGCCCACCGGCGGAATCAGAATCTTCTTGAGCGTCACTGCGGTTTGGCCTTCGCGGATGCGCCAGACCAGCACGGCGGCCAGGCCAGCGAGCGATACCGCAATCGAAACTCCAGGTGAGACAGACACAGTCGTGACCTCCGCGGCGTTTGAGCGGGCGCAATCCATCTCCGCCGCAAAATCGAGAATGGAGCACCCTTTTTCAAGGATATCTGGAATGGCTCTTTTGAGCACACCGGCAGTTGCGGAGCTGTTCATCGACGTGGTCGCGGCCGATCCCAAAACCATCCGGCGCACCAACCTCAAGTCGCTGCTCATCGAGCGCGAGTCAGCCTGACCGGGGAGAACCGGCTGCGGCAGGCTACACTGGCTCTGGGCGAATGAGAATGAAACTCGGAGTGGGACTTTACCGGCACATGCTCAACGACGAACACTTCGCGTTCGCCGTTCAGGCCGGCTGCACGCACGTCATCGCGCACCTGGTGGACTACTTCAAGCAGGGTGAGGCGAACCCGCTCCACAACCAGCCCACCGGCGGCAAAGACAAGCCCTGGGGTTTGGCCGGGGATCCGAACCAGTTGTGGACCGCCGCGGAACTGATCCGGCTGCGCAAGCAGGTTGAGGCCGCCGGGCTCAAGCTGGAAGCCATCGAAAACCTCGATCCGGCGCACTGGCACGACATTCTGCTCGACGGCCCGAAGCGCGAGCAGCACATCCGCAATGTCCAGGCAATCGTGCGCGCCATGGGCGAAGCGGGCATTGGCACGCTGGGCTATAACTTCTCGATCGCCGGAGTAAGCGGTCGCGTGAGCGGCCCGTTTGCACGCGGCGGCGCGGAGTCGGTGGGGATGGATGGACCGGTGGACACGCCCATTCCGAACGGCATCGTGTGGAACATGACCTATGACACGCACGCGCCGGCCGGCTTTCTGCCGCAGGTGACCCACGAGCAGCTCTGGAACCGGCTGGAGCGATTCCTCGAAGAGGTGCTGCCCGTGGCCGAGCAGGCGGGCGTGCGGCTGGCCGCGCATCCTGACGATCCGCCCATGCCCTCGATGCGCCAGCAGCCGCGTCTGATTTACCAGCAATCCATGTATCAGCGGCTCATCGACACTGCGCCTAGCCCGAGCAACATGCTCGAGTTCTGCCTGGGCACGCTCGCCGAGATGACCGAGGGCGACCTTTACGAAACCGTGGAGCAGTACAGCAGACAGAAGCGCCTGGCCTATGTGCACTTCCGCAATGTGAGTGGCAAGGTGCCGCATTATCACGAGACGTTTATCGACGATGGCGACACCGACATGCTGCGCATTCTCGCCATCCTCCACCGCAACCGATTCGACGGCGTGCTGATCCCCGACCACAGCCCGCAGATGGCCTGCGCAGCGCCGTGGCACGCAGGCATGGCCCACACGCTGGGCTTCATGAAGGCCGCCATGCTGGCAGTGGAGCGCGGCTTCTTGCCGGAGTCCATATCCACTGAACCTGCCGCGCACGCGCATTCAGGCGATTGAGCCCGGCGCACTTCAAAAAACTGCGCCCTGCAAGATGAGGTCTCAGCCTGTTCCGGCGCGGTTGCGTTCCCGCGCGGCCCGCGTGTATTCTCGGTTTTGTTCGCGCGTCACTGTATTGCGATCGCATATCGATGCCGCTGCTGAAAGGACCTGAACTCCACTGATACTCGACCGATTCAACCTGAAAGGCAAGACGGCGCTGGTGACCGGTTCGTCGCGCGGGCTGGGCGCGGGCATTGCGATTGCGCTGGCTCAGGCCGGCGCCAACGTAGCCGTTCACGGCTCCAGCAACAAGCCCGCGGCAACCCAGCAAAAGATTGCCGCCACGGGCGTCGAGTCCATTGCGCTGGCCGGCGACGTGGGCGATGCGCAGGTCTGCGCGCGCCTGGTGGAAGAAACCGTCCAGCACTTCGGGACGATCGATATTCTGGTCAACAACGCCGGAATCATCCGCCGCTCTCCTGCGGCCGAGCACTCCGAAGAGGACTGGAAGGCCGTCATTGACGTCAATCTCTCCAGCGTCTTCCGCCTCACGCAGCACGCCGGCCGGCACATGCTGGCGCGCGGCTCGGGCAAAGTCATCAATATCGCCTCGCTGCTCACATTTCAGGGCGGCATCACCGTGCCTTCTTACGCAGCCGCCAAGGGAGGCGTGGGGCAGCTCACCAAGGCCTTTGCCAACGAGTGGGCATCGAAGGGTGTGAATGTGAACGCCATCGCGCCCGGCTATATGGATACGGACAACACCGAGGCGCTCAGGAAGAATCCGGAGCGTGCCAAGCAGATCCTGGAACGGATTCCCGCCGGCCGGTGGGGAGATCCGGAGGACCTGGCCGGAGCCGCGGTGTTTCTGGCCTCCAGTGCAAGCGACTATGTGCACGGCCACATTCTCATCGTCGATGGCGGATGGATGAACCGCTGATCGGCACTTGTTGCCCGTAAACGACAACCTTTTGCGCGGCCGAATCATCTGGGAGAAATAATGAGCGAGAGTGGAGTGGTTTACACGGCTACGGATGCTACTCAGGTCGCGTCGCCGGAGCCGGGCATGCTGCGCCAGGTGCTGGCGTACAATCCGCATCTAATGTTGGTGCGCCATACCTTCAAAAAAGGTTGGAATGGCGCGCGCCACAGCCATCCGCATCATCAAATGGTGTATGTGGTGCGCGGCCACATCCGCTTTGAAGCGGAGGGCAAAAGCTGGGACCTGCGCGGCGGCGACAGCGTGGTGGTGGACGGCAACGTCGCGCACCAGGCTTCGGCTCTGGAAGACTCGGAAGTGCTGGACATCTTTACGCCGTTCCGCGAAGACTACGCACGATGAGCGTGCCCGCGTTCCAGCAGGCTCGCATTCCAGAGGTCAGCATCTCAGGAGGATTGACCAGGCATCATGAAAATCCAATCGGTTTCAACTTTGGCGCTTGCCGTCTTGTGTGCAGGTGCGCTCCGCTCCGGCGCGCAGGCTCCGCAGCCTACGGGCCAGATTAACGGCATCGCGCACATCGCCTACCGCGTCAGCAACCTTGACCGCGAATTGGCCTTCTTTCAGAAGCTCGGTTTCGAAGAGTCATTCGCCTTTGGCCCGAATGGCAAGCCGACGGAAGTCTTCGTCAAAATCAACGACCGGCAATTCTTTGAGATCTATCCGCAGACCAGCCCATCGCTGCCGCTTGGCTGGATGCACGTCTGCTACGAGGTGGGCGATCTCAGCGCGTTCGCTCCCGTCCTGACCGCGCGCGGCCTGCAGCCTTCGCCTGTTAGGAAGGCCGGCGCCGGCAATCTGATCTCTTCGCTGAATGACCCCGACGGGCGGGTCACCGAGTTCACGCAGTACATGCCCGGCTCACGCCACACGCTCGACCGTGGCCAGCATCTCGGTCCTAATCGTGTCTCTTCTGAACTACTCGGCTTCGAGCTCCCGGTTACCGATTTGAAAGCGGCGCGCCGTTTCTACACCGATCTCGGTTTCGATGTGGACTCGAGTGGCAGCGGTCTTCGCCTTAGCCTGCCCGGGATCAACGACCTGCGCATCGAACTGCCGCAGTACAGGCCCGGCCTGAAGGTGCAGGCGCTCTTCCCGGTCGCCGACGCAGGCAAGGCCGCCAGCCAACTGCAGGCAGCCGGCGTGAACGCGAACGTGCAAAGGAAGCTGGTCTTCGTTCAGGACCCCGATGGCAATTCGCTGGTGCTGCTTGAAACCGGCCCGGATCAGTAG
>JBAUCP010000514.1:0-1668 GCA_049677625.1 Occallatibacter sp.
CTACTACTCTGCCTTCCAGCTCTACAAGATTCCTGAGAACTGGACGCGCAGCGTATGCTGCATCAGCGGTTGCCTGTTCGCCATCCGCCGCGAACTGCTGCTGGAAATTGAGCCGGCCATCCGCGCGCGCCACTGGTTTGGCATCCCCGTAAATCAAGGCGAAGACCGCTTCCTCACCCACCAGACGCTTCTGCGCGGTTACGGAACCTACATCGATAACGAAGCGCTCTGCTGGACCACCGTGCCAACGACGCTCTCCGTGCTCTTCAAGCAGCAGCTTCGCTGGCGCCGCAGCATTGTGCGCGATTTCTTTTACACCCTGCGCTCCCTGCCGCGGCACGTTTGGAAGCTGCACCCCAACACCGTGCTCACGCTGGTGCTCACGCCACTGGGAGCCATCGTTGGACTTCTTGTCATCGTCACATCGTTGACTTCCGATCCCATGGCCTGGGCCGGCCCCATGCCCGTGGTCACGGCTCTGGCCATCGCAGCCGTGCTCTCGTGGTGGATCAAGAGATACAGCGCAAAGGAAGCCATTGATCATCCTCTGGCGTTTGGCGCTTATGTTGCCTGGACGCTGGTCAGCAGCCTGTTTCTCACTCCGCTGGCGCTTTGCACCATGGACTCGGCCGACTGGGGCACGCGCGCCAAGCAGCAATTCGAGGAGGTGACCGTTGGGAACGCAAATAGTTGATCCTGCTCCTCCCCTCCGCGGGAAAGCCGCTCCAGGGCAGCCGCTTCACTACCGGCTGATGCTCACCACGTACCGGATATTTGCCATCGTCGTTCTATATCTTGTGCTCATCGGCGTAATTGCCTACGCATTCGTGATGGGCTTTTATGCCGTCAACAGCTCCTGGGCAGTGCCTGTCATCCTGTCTGCACAGGATGAAAAGAGTCTCGACTTCAGAGAGAAACTAGTCACCAGCCAGCAGACCATTGAAGACCTGAGGGTTGATACCGGCAAACTCGCGAGCGGGATTGCGGAGATGAAGGCGCACCGTGCGTCGCTGGTTCCCCTCGAGCCCGAACTCGAGCAAGCCATTCTGCGTGAGCGCGCGCACGACCGCGTCACCGGTCCTGAGCTCGCGGCGCTCGATAAGCAAAAGCTTGCCGATAACGCGACGACCCAAGAAGTGCTCGACCAGCTCACGAGCGTACAGACCAGCATCCAGAAAGACCTGGCCGCCGGCCTGATCACCAAGAGCGACGCCGCAACGCAGCTTGCCGCGCTCAACCAGACCGCCGATTCATACACCGACAGCCGCATCGCTGAAGTGCTGCTCACCGATTCGGTGCTCGATAAAACCACCATCGGCACGAATTCGCTTGACGTGCTTGAAAAACAATCCGAGCTACGCTCTGAGGCGTCGCAGTTGGACGTAACCATTCAGGTAGCCGAAAAGCAACTGCAGGAGGAGACCCGCCAGATCGAGCGCCTGCACGAGGCTATCGCTACCGCCAAGCAGAGCCCCTATTACCTGAACGCAGCCGGCCAGCAGCGCCTGTACTTTGCTTTTGTGCCTTACGATGACCAGGCCAGCGCAACGCTCGGCAGCCCCGTTTACGATTGCTATCTCAACATGATCGCCTGCCGCAAAGTCGGCGTCGTGAAGCAGATCTTCCCCGGCGAAGAGCAGGCCACGCATCCGATCTTCAAGACCCAGA
>JBAUCP010000515.1:0-1982 GCA_049677625.1 Occallatibacter sp.
TCGCGCGATTGGTTGTTGCCGTACTGCTTGCGATTCCCGCGCTGCACGCACAGGAGCCGGCGCAGATTGCATGGCGCGGAGTGATTCGCGATCCCAGCGGCGCGCCGATCGCCAATGCGAAGGTGCGGCTGACTGGAAAAAGCGCGAAGGCTGAAGCAGTGAGCGGCTCAGATGGAGTTTTCCGGCTTGCGGCGCTGCCCGCGGGACAGTATCGGCTGACGGTGCAATGGAAGGGCCGCAAGGTAGACGCGGCCCAGCCAATCGAGCTTGCGCCTGCCGCGCCGGCTGCCGCGTTGACGCTCTCCGACCGCGGCGAGCTGACGGTGAGCGCGCTCCAAGGCCAACTGGCGACCGGCGGCGAAGAGCTTTCAAGCGCAGCGGTGAGCGAGCTGCCGCTGAACAAGCGCGACTTCAGCTCCCTGCTGCTGCTGGCCGCGGGAACCATGACCGACAGTAATGGCGCCACGAACTTCACCGCGCAGTTCGCCATTAACGGGCAGCGCGGCGTTGAGGCGGTGTTTGCCATGGACGGCGCGGACATCAGCGATCCGGAGATGGGCGGCGCGACCTTTTCGAACTTCAATGTGGATGCGGTGGAAGGGATTCAATCCAGCTCGGGATGGATGCCGGCGGAGATCGGGCACGGCGCCTCGGGATTTACGAATATCGTTACGCGGTCGGGCGCGATTGGCTTTCATGGATCGTTCTTCGAGTTTGTGCGCAACTCGATGTTCGACGCGCGCAATTATTTCGATTACGCGACGCCCGCCTATCCGGGCAGGATTCCGCCGTTCCGGCGCAACGAGTTCGGATTTACGAACGGCGGACCGGTGCTGTTGCCGCACGTGTATGACGGGCGCGGGCGGACGTTCTACTTCACTCAGTATCAGGGCTTCCGGCAGGTGCTGGGAACCACGCAGGTGATGCCGGTGCCCACGGCGCTGGAGCGTACCGGAGTGGACACGGTAACTTATTCCGACGGCTCGACAGACACGCTGACGGTGCCGGTCGACCCTGGAATTGCGGCGGTGCTGGCGCGCTATCCGCTGCCCAACGATACGGCGGGAGCCTTCGCTGCGCACACTTACGCGACCGCATCGAAGGTGGTGACGAACGCGAACCAGTTTTCGCTGCGCATCGATCACAAGATTTCAGCAAAGGACCAGTTTTTCGCGCGCTTCGTGATGGACAACCTGACCGGGCCGACGACGAATCCTGACCAGACGGCGATCGATCCATCGTTTGGCGTCGAATACATTGACCGTCAGCGGAATGTTGTTGGCACGTACACCCACACGGCGTCGCCGCGGCTCATCTTCGAGTCGTCGCTCAGCATCGAGCGCGCGACACCGGGGTTTCCCACGCCGAATCACGTTGACCCGGCAGTCAAATTCAACGACGGATTGTTTGAGGCCTTCAACTCGGCTGCGGGAACGGTGATGCAGGCCTATGGAAATCTGTTTCAGGCGCGCGAGAACGTGTCGTTCACAACCGGGCGGCATGCATTCAAGTTTGGAGCCGAGATGCGCGCCAACCGCGACACCACGTACTTTGGCGTGAGCCCGAATGGCGAATACGATTTTGGCGGCGGAACGGCATATGCGAATGAATTTATTCCATCGCAGAGCGGGATGCACAACATCAATCCCGGCAATCCGCTGCCGGATACGCTTTCGAGCTTTCTGGCGGGCAGTCCGTTTGCTTACACTATTTCGGTTGCGCCGCCGTATTTCTCGAACGGCGAGCACATTGGCCCAGCCGCCATCAACCGCAACAACGTGAACGCATATTTTGAAGATGCATGGAAGGTTTCCAGCCGGTTCACGTTGAGCTACGGCGTGCGCTGGGAGCTCTACACGCCGATCACCGAGCGCGCGCGGCGCACGGCCGGGTTTTTGTGGACAAACGGAACGCAGGAATACGTCGTCAATCCGCAGCCCGGCTACAGAACGGAGTGGAAGGGATGGGAGCCGCGCGTGCAG
>JBAUCP010000516.1:0-2514 GCA_049677625.1 Occallatibacter sp.
TCTCAGCTCATATCTATGACGTGGTGCAGCTTCCCGACGGCATGCGCTTCCTGGACGTTTGCTCGCCTGAGACTCCCGACGCCGACTGCCGCTTCACCATCGTCAGCCTCTGGCAGGACCGCGACACAGTGGGCGAGCTCAACCAATACCGCAACATGAACGTGCAGGTAAGAGGAATCGTGCAGCCCATGCATGGCCGTGCCGGCATCGTGCTGAGCCACGCGCGCCAGTTCCGCGGCGGTCCGCCCAGGTTCCGGCCCAACCCGCTGCTCGCGCGCGGCTTCGATGCAGAAGAGGCCCGCCCGCCAGTCAACGACCCCAACCTCAAGCCGCAGGGCGGTCGACGCGCCTTCATGAACACGAAAGATCAGGAGACGCTGCCGGGCAAGTAGCAAATTGGCAAGTTAGCAAGTTCGCGAGTCAGCGAGTTAGCGAGTTTGCAAGTTAGCGAGCTTGTACGTTGGCGGGATTGGTGCGGACTGGGGGATTTTTCATTTTTCCCGGAGCCGGGGTGCCCCATCCTTTCGACGTACTTTGTCGAAAGGGTGGGAAAGCACAGACCTACCCCCGCCACTCTCAACTCAGCACGAAAATGGGTGCCCCACCTTCGGCGCAGTCTTATCGCGCCTAAGGTGGGAAACCACGACTCTCATCCTGCCACTCTCAACTCAGCACGAAAACGGGTGCCCCACCTTCGGCGCAGTCTTATCGCGCCTAAGGTGGGAAAGCACAAACTCCGCTCCGGCGCTTCAGCTCTCTTCAAGCACCGGTGCAAACCGCGCCCCCACGAACAGAATCACGCACGAGATCACCAGAAAGATCAGCGTCGCGCCCAGACCGATGCTCAGGTTCGAGCGGTCGGAGATGGCGCCAATGATCTGCGGCGAAAACGTGTCGCCGAAGGCGTGAATGCAGAACAGGTTCACCGAGATGGCCGTGGCGCGTACGGGCCCGTTCACTGAGTTCACAATCGCCGTGTTCAGCGGGCCGGTATTGAGGAAGAGAAAGAACTCCGCCAGAAACAGCGCCGGCACCGTCGTGGCCCGCGGCCCGAAGCAGAGCAGCACGCCGAAGGGCAGCGTAAGCGCGACACTCCAGAACGAGACCAGGTACAGCGCGCGATGATTCGTCTTGAGCCAGCGCTGCGCCACCCATCCGCCAACAAGGGTTCCGGCAATCCCGTCCACCACAGTAATCGCGCTCACCGTCAGGCTCGCGTTGGCCACGGAGAGGCCATTGAAGCGGTGCAGAAACGTGGGCACCCAGGCCGAGATGCCGCCCATGGCAAAAGTGAGCGTGGCCAGTCCGAAGGTAGCCGTCAGAAAGGCAGCGTTGGTAAAAAGGCCAAGAAACGTAGTCCGGTTCAGCGTGGGCCGAATGTGGTCGCTCGCGCCGCGCTCCGGCTCGCGCCCCATGCCCGCATAGAGCACGGCCACAATCAGCCCCGGAATGGCGCACAGAAAAAACGGCCTCCGCCAGCCCCACAGCGTGCCCAGTTCCCCGCCCGCCAGATAGCCCAGCGCCGCACCCACCGGAATGGCCACATAAAAGATGGAGAGAATCCGGTTGCGCTCGCGCTCGGGATAAAAGTCCGCAATCACCGCCGGCGCAAAGATGGTGAACGTGGCCTCGCCCACTCCCACCAGTGCGTGGCGAAAGTAGAGAGTCCAGTAGCTGTGCACCCAGGCCGTGGCCAGCGTGGCCAGGCTCCACAACACGGCGCCGGCCACAATCAACGGCTTGCGGCGGAAGCGGTCGCCCAGCCAGCCGGTGAGCGGCGCAATCAGCATGTAGGTGACGAACAGCGCCGTGGTCAGCGCGCCCATCTGCTGGTCGGTCGCGTGAAATTCGCGCTGGATGAGAGGCTGCGCGCCGGGCAGAATGTAGCGGTCGATAAAGTTGAGCAGGTTGAGCGCGAGCAGCAGCGCGAAGGTAACAAGCGCCGGGCTGGCAAGAGCGCGCGAAGATCGGGTGGATGGGTACACGGGCGAACTCAGGAATACCACAACAGGCGATCAGAGCCCAACCCAAATCACTCCTTCGGCCGGGGCCAGCGCGCCTCTACCGTCGTCCCGATGCCGCCGCGCGGGCGGAACTCGCCGCGCACCACCGCCCACACCGGATCGCAGGCCTTCACCACGTCTTCCAGCACCTGGTTGACGATGTTTTCCTGAAAAATGCCGAGATTGCGATAGGCGAACAGATACTCTTTGAGCGACTTGAGCTCGAGACACCGGTCGCGCGGCATATAGCGGATGGTCAGTACGCCGAAGTCGGGCAGGCCGGTCTTGGGGCAGACCGAGGTCAGCTCCGGATCGTCGATGAGAATCTCGTAGCCGGGAAACTGGTTCTGCCAGGTCTCGATGGCGGGAAAGTCATGGTCGAGTCCGGCCTTGGCGTGGTCGTCGGTGTAGCGTGGTTGCGTAGCCATGCTGCTATTTTACGGGTCTCGCCGCTTTTCATTCCTCCGCGATTTTCCTGCTCCTTAAGCGCCTGATTTTGAGTCTTATATAC
>JBAUCP010000517.1:0-1976 GCA_049677625.1 Occallatibacter sp.
GCTGGTCTGCAGAATGCCGGGATGCACGATGGCGTGATGCGACGCAGCGGAGGGCGCAGACGCGGCGTGCGGGGAGGCTGGAGTCTGGGCAAAGGCAGGCAACGATGCGGCTGCGATTCCCGCGCCCGCCTCAAACAAAAATGTGCGGCGTTTCATGCTGATTTTTGTGTCTCCCGAGGTGAACGAAAATAGACGGACGCGGCGCTGCGTGAATTTGGGGCCGCGCAAAGAACAATTTTGCGGCCCGCGCCAGTATAGAGCGTGCTATTCAGTTGCGCGCGACAAGCAGATTCTCGGGTCGAAGCGTCGACCGGAACGTCTCCGAAGTGCATTGCATAATGAGAGCATCCCAAATGCAGGTCCTTCGACTCCGTTTGGCCCAAAAACGGCCAAACTCCGCTCAGGATGACAGCGCATTGATTGAACCTTCTCCCCAGTGGGCATCTAGCTTGCCGGCTCCGATTCGGGCTCTACGGGTTCTACGCGAATCTGCGCGATGCGGCGCGCGTCCATCTCGACGACGGTGAGGCGGCGGTCTTCAAAGACGATCGATTCGCCGGGCTGCGGAATGTGGCCGAGACGATAAAGCAGAAAGCCGGCCAGCGTCTCCACGCCGCCGTCGCGGGGCAGGTTCCATTGCATTTGAGTCTCGAGGTCGCGGAGATTGACGCCGCCATCCATGAGCACGGCTCCGCCTGCAGTGGTGAGCACCGGGCGCGAGGGTGAGTCGAACTCGTCTTCAAACTCGCCGGCAAGCTGTTCCATGGCGTCTTCCGCGGTGACGAGGCCGACAATGGAGCCGTACTCGTCGACGGCGACGGCGAGATGGCGGCGGCGCTGCTGGAAGTCGCGGATGAGATCGAGTACGGATTTGGTCTCAGGCACGACCAGGACTTCGCGCATGATCTGCGAAAGGCGCAGCTCGGGCTGGGGGTTGTTATAGCGGGGCTTCGATGTCTCCGGGCTCGCGGAATCGGGACCTGCAACGCCCGCGTGCTGCGCGCGGAAAAAGGACAAGCGGGCCAGGTCGCGTGCGTAAACCACGCCGACGATGTGCTCGGGGCCGCGGGTTTCGTCGTAGACGGGAATGCGGGAGTGATGCTGCGCCATAACCCGCGCGCTGGCGTCCTCGAGCAGCGTGTTCGATGGCAGCGAGAAGATCTTCTGGCGCGGCGTCATGATCTCGCGAATGGGCACGTCGTCCAGCTCCAGCGCGCGGTGAATGAGCGTCTCCTGAAACGGCGGCAGCAGGCCGAGGCGGCGCGCGGCCGTGGCGATGAGCTTGAGCTCTTCAGCGGAGTGGACGGCGGCGCGCTCGGTCATGGGAACGTCAAAACCGCGCAGGATGACCGCAGCCGAGCCGCGCAGCAGACGAACCGCGGGGCGGACCAGCGCCATGAAGACCAGCATGGCGGGCGCAACGGCTACGGCAAGCGCCTCAGCGCGGCGCAGCGCCAGCGACTTGGGAACCAGCTCGCCCACCACCACATGAAAATAGGTGATGAAGGCGAAACCGAGAACCACGGCCGCAATGTGGCCATAGACGCTGGCGTGGGGCAGCGCGGCGAACCATGGCTGCACGATGGAAGCGGCAAGCGGCTCGCCAATCCAGCCAAGAGCGAGCGAACAGAGCGTTACGCCAAGCTGCACGGCGGGCAGCAGATCGTCGATGCCGCGCTGGAGGCGGCGGACGGCGCGGGCTCCGGGAACTCCGGCGGCGAGAAGCTGTTCGATGCGGGTGTCGCGGATGGAGACGAGCGCGAACTCGGCGGCCACAAAGAAGGCGTTGGCCAGAATGAGCATGGCTACAGCGGCCGTTTTGAGGAGTGGCAGCCCGTGCATCTGGTGGAGAGGATAGCATTACAGGGGTCAGGGATCAGTTGTCAGGGATCAGTTTGACTGTGCCTTATTTGGCCGCTTCAACTCGCGCTGGAAAAACTCCGAATGACTTGGCGGAACTATGCGGCGGTCTGGCT
>JBAUCP010000518.1:0-5710 GCA_049677625.1 Occallatibacter sp.
CGGCGCGCATCAGCGGCCGCAACCAGCTTCTGGGCACGGTGGCCAGCGTGACGATCGACGGCCTGCTGGCCAAGGTCGTGCTTTCGGTGGGTGCCCAGCGCGTGACGGCGATCATCACTGCGGACGCAGCCCGCGAGCTGGCGCTCAAACCCGGCGACCAGGCGCTCGCGCTCATCAAAGCCACGGAAGTGATGATTGGAAAGCCGTAGAGGCGGGGGTCAGTTGTCAGGGGTCAGTGATCAGTGATCAGTGGTCAGTGCACGACTTCAAAGGCTGCCCGGAGCGAAGCCGGAGGGCGCCGCAAGAAGCTGAAATTACGTCAATCTTCTTGCCGGTCATGGTGATCCAGGTCGCGGTCGCGGACTCCGATCAGATAGAGCAGGCCGTCGAGCCCAAGGCAGGAGATGGACTGATCGGCATTCTGCCGCACCACGGGCTTGGCGCGGTAGGCAATGCCCATGCCGGCAAGGTCGAGCATGGGAATATCGTTGGCGCCGTCGCCCACGGCCACCACCTGCTCCAGCGAAATGCCCTCGCGGCCGGCAATCTCCGCGAGCAGCGCGGCCTTGCGGGCTCCGTTGATGATGGGCGGAATCACGCGGCCGGTCACCGCGCCGTCCACAATTTCGAGTTCATTCGAGTGAACGTAGTCGATTCCCAGCCGCTGCTGCAGCGATCGCGCAAAGAAGTTGAAGCCGCCGGAGAGAATGGCCGTCTTGTAGCCCAGCAGCTTGAGCGTACCGATCAACCGCTCAGCGCCCTCGGCCAGCGGAATGGTGTGGAGCAGGCTTTCGACGCGCTCCTCAGAGAGCCCCTTGAGCAGCGCCACGCGGCGCGTGAAGCTCTCGTCAAAGTCCAGCTCTCCGCGCATCGCGGCTTCAGTGATGCGCGCCACGCCGTCGCCAACGCCGGCCATCTTGGCCAGCTCGTCGATTACTTCGCCCTGGATGAGCGTGGAGTCCATGTCGAAGGCAAACAGCCGGCGGTTGCGGCGGAAGATGCCTTCGCGCTGGAAGGCGACGTCGATGCACTGCTCCTGGGCAACGGCCAGAAACTCGGCGCGCATGCCCGCTTCGCGCGATGCGTCTCCGCTCACAGCCAGCTCGATGCAGGCATTCTCCGCGCCCAGATCCTGCCCTGCCCCGAGCGCAGGCTGGCCGCTGAGCCGCCCCGAGAGCCGCTCGATGCGGTCGATATTCATGCCGTGTGCGGCGACAATGGCGCTGATGCGCGCGATCTGCTGAAAGGTGACCGAGCGCGCCAGCACGGTAACGATGAAGTGGGCGAAAGAATCGCCGGCATGTTCGCGGTGCAATCCGCTCAGCCAGTGCTTCACCGCGCTGCGCGGGATCTTCTTGAAATGCGCCTGCAGCCCCAGCTCGTGCGCGCGGCTCTGCAGCGCGGATTTCACGGCGGCAAAGTCGGTTGCGGCGGGAGCTTCGACCAGCATTCCCAGCGCAAGCGTCTCGTGGACCACGGCCTGCCCGATATCGAGAATGCTCACGTTGTGCGCGGCAAGAACCCCGGTGACCCCGGCGGTAAGCCCCGGCGCATCAGGCCCTGAGAAGTGAATGAGGATGGCCTCGCTGATGGTTCCCGATGGCATGCCTGACTTCACTATATCGTGATGGCGCACCGCCCTCACTCAATCGGCGCGTCGAAGGAGTCGTCCGGCAGCTCGACTCTCAGGTCCTGGTCCCCTTCGTCGCGCACCTGTCCGCCGGGAAGCGGATGCAGCTTGAAGAGCACCAGTACGTTGCGCTCCTTGTCGTCGAAGGCGGGAAAGGACGCCACTTGCTCCAGCGAGTCGTGCGTGTGCAGGTCTGCGAGCGTGCCCGGATCGAGATCGTTCCAGGATGCAAACCAGCCGGGACGATACATTCCGAGCTTGTCGGGCAGCTCCATGGTTCCAAAGTCGTCACAAAGCGCGGGCAGGTGCGTAAACAGCGTGATCTCATTGCCGCTCACCGAGACCAGCAGCCGGTTCCCGTCCGGGTGCGCGTCAATATAGCGCGTGAGCTCGGCGGCTGCGTTCACAAACGTGTATTGGGGATGCGCCGCGTAGTTGAGAGTCCACGCGCCGTTCACGCAGGCCGCTGCCGCAACCAGCCCAACCGCGACCCATCCGGCTGCACGCCAACCGGCGCCGTCAGCCGCGCGCGCCAGCAGCGCCTCAGTTCCCATGGCGGCGATGAAGAAGCAGAAGACTGCAATCACGGCAAAGTAACGCGGCTGGGGATGGTCCTGGTAGGTCATGAAGAAGATGTAGCCGGCCACGGCCAGCACCGACGCGCCGAAGACCGGCCCGAAGAGAGGATTGGGCAGCAGGGCGCGGCCCGAGCGGAAGAACAGCGCCGCGCCCAGCACCAGAATGCCGGCCAGCGGAACCAGAATCCGGTCTACCCACAATCCGCCGTGGAACGACCACCACAGACTCACCAGCGGCCAGTAAAACTCCGCCGGCCGCGGATATTTGTTCACGTAGAAGAAGTATTTGTAGTCGCCGAGCAGGCCGCTGCGCATCACCAGCGCCATCCAGGCGCCGTAGCTCGCCGCAAAGGCCGCGCCAGCCGCGCCCACGCATTGAAACACCCGCTTTTTCGTCCGCCCCAGCGGCGCAACCATCGCCCATCCCAGCGCCGGCGCCAGAAAAATGGCCGTAGTCTTGGTGAGCATCATGAGCGTAAACAACAAGCCGATTCCAGCAGCCATCCACACCGGTCGCCGGAACCGCTGCAGGCGCACGGCCAGATTCATGGCCGCCAGCGTAAACGTCGTCAGCCACGGCTCCAGAATCGCCAGCCTGCTGAAGCAGTAGAGGAAGGGGCTGGTAACCAGCAGCGTCAAGGCCAGCAGCGCCGTCCAGCGCGCGCCGCTGGTGCGCAGCAGCAGATAGCTCAAACCCAGATTGCAGAAGAACCCGGCAATCGCCAGGCCGCGCGCCGCCTGGGGCGTGACCCCGGTGAAGAAGAACAGCACCCACTCCAGAAACGGCCACACCGGCGCCGCCACAGCCGGGTTGAAGTCCCCCGGCAGATACCAGCTCCCAGACAGGTGCGCGCGGATGGCGGCGTTCCCATACCAGCCCTCGTCGGTGTACTTGGCCCAGTCCATGGACCAGGGGGAGCGGTTGGGAAAATCGGCGCGAAGGTTGAATGCGTGCAGCAATGCGAAACCGGCGATCGCAGCCAGCCAGGCCGCGTAACACCAGCGTTTGGTCCAATTTGCCAATATCTCCGCTCCTCAGCAATGGAGCTCCGGACGGGCCTGCTCGGGCCTCGTCCACAGCGTGGTTTTGAGAATCAGCCTCCGGGCGCAGGCCCCGGGCGAAAACAGGATTGCAGCAGCAGGAATGGTTCGAGTATACCCCGCCGGCGCTCGCCGGGTGGCACGCGCTTCGGTACCCGAAAATCCACAGTCCGCCCCGCTCAAGTTTTTTAGCGCGCCGCCGATGAACCCTCTGTCGGCCTGGTAACTGCCCCCTGGCCACGGAGGCGAGGCACGTTGAGAGCCATGCAAACCGCCGTTCAGTACCAGACGCAGCCCGCCGTTTCAAACCTCACCCTGGTCGATGCCGATTCCTCGTCTGCAACCAATATGGTGGGCGTGAGCGCGGCCTGGCGCAAGCTCATCACCCAGGCCGAAATGGCCGCGCCGCATCTGCAGGTGGCCGCCATTGAAGGCGAGCACGGTTCCGGCAAGCACACCCTGTCGCGCTACATGTTCAGCCGCTCGCCGCTCTCGGCTTCCAACTTCCAGCGCCGCGATGCACGCGAGTGGCTGGCTACGGACGCCGACCCGGCCACGCTGGCCGGCTTCACCTATCTTGACCGCGTTGATCTGCTTGCGCCTCCGGGCCAGGGACTGCTCCTTGGCGTCCTCAAAGCGCTCCAGGACCGTCCTCCGGGCCGCGCCGTCCTGCTTGCATCCTCTGAAACCTCGCTGCGCCAGATGGCCGGCCAGGGCCTGCTCATGCCCGACCTCGCCTTCCGGCTCACCTCGATCCGCTTCGCCATTCCTCCGCTGCGCATGCGCCGCGAAGACATCGGCCCGCTTGCGCAGGCGCTGCTCGACCGCATCTGCCAGCGTTATCAGCAGCGCCCGGTGGCGCTCGGCCCCGGCGTGCTTGCCCGCCTGGTGCAACACAACTGGCCCGGCTACGTGCGCGAGCTTTCCAGCGTTCTTGAGACAGCCCTCCTCGAATCCACCAACGGCGTCATCCGCGCGAGCGATCTCGCCCTGCCCGACAGTTCGTCTCCGCAGCCAACGCCGCAGCCGGTCACGCGCATTGACAGCCAGCCGTTCGACGCCGACAAGCTCTCGCTCGACGCCGTCATCCGCCATCATGTGCAATATGTGCTGGATCTCAACCGCGGCAACAAGCTGCGCGCGGCACGCCAGCTCAACATCAGCCGCTCCACGCTATACCGCATCCTCGGCAACGAGTCCCTGCTGGCCTCGTAATCCACGGCATCGCGCACTCATTTGAGGTAGCGCCGGTCTCCAGACCGGCTGTCGTGCGGGCCTCCAGGCCCGTACTCTGCAAACCGCTTCGACCCCGGCCGGCGTAGACGCCTGCGCTACATCGCCATGCGGCATTCGTTATGCGGTTCTCGCTAGCCGTTCGGGCTGCGGAGCTTCTGCAGGAACTCTTCGACTTGCATCACGTCCATGCCGTCGGCTCCCCGCCGGCGGTCTTTGGGGTTTTGCAGGACGAACTTCAGGCCAACACCGTCTTCACCCGACCGCATCACCGTCGCATGCAGCGTAATGGAGCGCTCCAGGCTCGGGTCGTGGCGATCGGTGAGCGTCATCCTCACCATGGTGCCTGGATACCAGCGCTCGGTGGTAAAAACATACATGCCGGTCAGGCTGATGTCGCGCACTTCGTGGGCCACTGGAGTGCCGCCGGTAAAGAAATAGGCGGAGAGTCCGTGCAGCGACTCGCGCTGCGCCTTCCGCGGCTGGGGCGGTTCGGGCGACAGCAGGCGCTGCAGCCAGCTTCTCGCCGGCTGGGCGGGCTTCTGCGCAGCTTCGAGGGCGGCGGGCGTCTCCTGCGCCTGGGAGACCGGCGCCGCCGGTTCAACGGCGGCTTCCTGGCTGACGGACTCTTCAACCGGCGCTATCTCTGCCTGAGGCTTTTCCGCGGGATTTTTGGGCCTGACCCGGTCTTCCCATTGCAGCACCCGGCCGGCGCGCGTGGGTTCTTCCTTGGCGGCGGCAGGCGACGGCTCTGGCTTGATCTCAGGAGCCGAGCTGGCCAGCTTCTGCAGGCGCCGCTTCATCTCGTCGGGCTCGCAAAGAATCAGTTGATCGCCACGCCGGGTCTCGGTGGAAGAGATTGTGTCGGCCGGCAGCACAAGCACGCTTGCCGACGACGCGGTGGAAGCGGGCACGCGAGCCAGCGGGAATGACCCCACCGTTTCAATCACCCTGTAGTTCAGGTCGAGATAAATCAGGTCGACCGGAACGCGCACGCTGGTGGGCGAGATGGCGCGGTACGGGACCACCCACAGGCCCGCGTCGGAGTCAGCGGCAAGAGCGGGAAGCCGGCAGTCGAGGCTGGCCGTAGTGAAATCGGCCGCGTCCACTTCGGCGCTGAGAAAGCGTCCGCGGCTCTGGTTATAAGCGCAGTGTCTAACGGGTTCCATGCCGTGCAGCGCAGCCGAAGACGACTCGCCGCAGGGATACTGGTTGGTATCCTTGCGTG
>JBAUCP010000519.1:0-11356 GCA_049677625.1 Occallatibacter sp.
GAGTAATAGACGATGGTCTGGATTGCGGTAAGGATGCTCTCGTTAGGATTGCGCACGCCCACGCGGCCGCCAATCGAGCCGATTCCCGGCTCGGCGAAGCCAGCGGTGAGTTCGCGAATCGCGTCAGGATGAAAGATGCAGTCGGAGTCGATGGAGATGATGATTTCGGCCGTCGAGTGTTCCAGTGCATTGCAAACGGTGCGCGCCTTGCCGCAGTTCTGCTGGTTGCGGCCCACGCGGATGCTGATGTTGGTGAAATCGCGCTGCGCCTTCAGCATCCACTCGTAGCTGTCGTCCACCGAGCAGTCGTCCTGCGCGATCACTTCAAACTTGTGGTTGGGATAGTTGCTTTTGCTGATGCTCTCGATGGTTTCGTAGACCGTCCTGCCCTCGTTGAAGCAGGGCATGAGCACGCTCACGGCGGGCTCGTAGGTATAGTCCTTGCGAATCTTCGCGCCGGGGAAAGCCAGCCGCAGGATGATTCCCATCAGGTACTTTGTGACCGAAATCACCAGGCAAAGCACCATGATGAGCCACATCAGTATTGGAGCCATTGCGGCTTAGCCTCGCTTTGCAGTGCGCGTAACGCCTGTGCTCAAGAAACGTCTCGATTTTACAATGCCAGGTTCGTCGCGGCTGAAGTGTTGCCCCATTGGAGAAGACGTAAAACTATCGGATAAGTTTCGAAGGAACTATTTACTCATGCTTCCAGCTAACTCCGTCTGTGCTCGCCCAGCGCTCACCGGTGTCTGTCGTGATTTCGAAGACAGCGTGTGGCAGGATGGCGGATGCAGGAGATTTCCTGGCCTTGTTCTTCGCTGCGGATGCGCCGGCAGCGGGCCCTGGCGCGGCCTCAACCGCAACCGACTCGCTCACGGAGCCGACCTGAAGCGTGAGATTGTTCGCGGTCTGCTTTGATGCCTCGACTGCGGCGCCGGCCACACGCTGCGTCATGAATCCCGGCGCCTTGGCCTCAATGTCGTAGCTACCCGGTGCGAGGCCATCGGCCAGATAGCGGCCGTTCGCATCCGTGGCAACCGTTTGCTCGACGCCGGTTGCCGTGTTTCGAACGGTAACGGTGGCGCCGGAAATCACCGCGCCGGACGCGTCTGTGATTATGCCAGTGAGGCTGGCGTTCAACGCAGGCGATAGCCGGGAAGCGTCAGCGAACGTAGCCACACTGCCGCCTTGCAACGCTCCCGCGATAGGCGCGAAGCCCTGCGCATGAAAGACAAGGTTGACCTTGAGGGCCCGGCCCTGCCAGGGCGTGGAGATAGCCGTCCAGTGCGCGCCGGAGTCGTTCGAGAAAAAGACCGCGTTGTGCGCGTCGATGGCGAGGGTCTTGCTGCCGTCGGCAGCGGCGGAGAGAGCAGCGAGGCCGCTGGGCAACGGATACTTCAAAACGATGGTCTGCGCAGCGGGTGGCGCGATGCGCAGCTCCAGGGAATCGGATGCGGTGTTCACCATGGGCGCTTCCTGCGTAACGGCGACCGTCTGGGCGAAGCCGAGCGGGGCGTTGGCGCTGGGCGCAGGCGGCTCGGCGGCTGCCGCTCTGGCGCTTAACTCTGGCGTGGGCTGCGCGTTCTGGGCGGCGACTGTCGCCGGTGCAGCCGGAGCGGCTTGTGGAGCTGGGGCAAGTGCGGCCATGCGCTGGCCCGCGACCAGGCCGGAAGTAGGGCCGGATACGGAGCCGGGAGCGAGGCTTTGATCGCCGAGTGAAGCGCTGACTGGAGCGCCGGCTGGGGACGAGAGGCGATTCGCAGGCCGGGATTTGGCCATCGGCGGCGCTGGTGCAGCGAGAGACGCCTGCGCCGGAGGCAGAACAGCTGCGGGCGGCTGTGAAGCGGCCATCTGCGGTTCAGTAGCAATGGCGCCGCCGGTGTTTGCGCGATGAACGTAAACGGCGAAGAAAGCCAGTGCGGCCAGCGCTACGGCAGCGGGCACAAAGACTGGCCAGCCGGAGAACCACCAACTGCGCGCCGGTTTGGGCGCTGGCGCTGGCGGCGTTTCCAGGTGCGGCAGTGAGAGCGCGACGGTCTCGCGGCAATCCGGGCAGATGGCGAGATGGGCCAGCACCCGCTCGCGCTCGTGTGCGGGCAACGCCTGCTCCATAAACGCACTGAGCTGGTCGGCGTCAGGATGATGACCCGATGCGCCAGGATATTGCCCGGATTGGAGCAGCTCGCTCATAGTCGGTCCGATGCGGCCCTCATATTGGAGAACGCGGAACTCTGCGAAGTTTGCAGCAGGGCGCGCAGATTTATTTCGATGTCGCGCGGGTCGGCGCCGAGAGCTTCTTCGGCCGCGGCGCGGCTCAGCCCGCTCAAACACAGATTCCGCAGTAGTTGTTTGCGCAGGCCGGCGACGAGTCGCTTGAGCCTGCGGCTGATTGTGGCCTCATGAACATTCAGTGTTCGAGCAATCTGGAGCAGCGTTCGGCGGTCGAGATAGTAGGCGACAAGCAGGAAGCGGTCTTCGGGCGCGATCTCCGTGAGCGTGCGGCTGACGGCTTTGGCCAGTACGGTTGTTTCACCAGGGATGTTTTCGGCGGGCGCGATGGGCGCGGGGCTGTCGATGCCGTCGAGCGGCGACTCGCGATGGGTGCGGCGATGATGATCGCGAAAGCGCTGCACCAGCGTGGTGCGCAGCCAGCCGGCGAGCGAGCCGCGGCCGGTGTAGGTTGCGAGTGGCGAGCGGCGCTGGCCCTCGAGCTCGCGCAGGCCGTAGAGCTCGGCGTAGAGCGAGTCGGCCAGTTCTTCGCCCAGCGTGGCGGAGCCGGTGATGGCGACGGCGGCGTGAATGAGCGAAGCTCGATACGTGCTCAGGAGGCGCTCCCAGGCGGCTTCGCGGCCCAGCGCGCAGGCGTGCGCAAGCGCAAGCTCGGCGAGATGGAGCGAGCGATAAAAAGCGGCTTTCTGATGGGCGTCGGGACAAACTCCCGGCGGCAGGCCGTGGTTGAGCTTTGCGCCTACCGCTGCGAGAATTTGGCCGAACTCGGCGCGCGAAAGGGTGCAAGTCTCGGCTTCCGCCTGGCTCCATAGCTCTTCGAGCAGAACTTCTGGCGGCAGCGCAAGGACAGGAGCCGCAGCGGATGACTCTCCGGCGGGGACCGGCAGAAGGAGATCGTCCGGCTTGGAAGAAGCCGTATCCACGTTCCTGAGGATACTGCATCTATGAGTCCGCCGCCGGTAACCTGCCGATATGGTTCACTCCGACGGCGCCACCGGCAGGCTGATGAAGCTCGCGTCGTCCGGAGTATGCCACACGCGCTGCGTGGCTTTCTGGTAGTCGGCCGGCTTGGCGTCGAAGATATTCGGCACATAGGTCTGCGGGTTGCGGTCGTAGAGCGGGAACAGCGTGGACTGCACCTGCACCATAATGCGGTGGCCGGGTTTGAAAACGTGGTTCACCATGGGCAGGCCGAAGTTATAGAGCAGCGGCTGGTTGGGCGTAATGGCCTCAGGATGCTCAAAGCTGGTGCGGTAGCGGCCGCGGAAGATGTCGGTGGCGATGGGCAGTTCGTAGCCGCCCATGGGCGCGTCGTAAGGATACGTGGCCGGATACACATCGATCAGTTTGACTACCCAGTCGCTGTCCGTTCCGCTTGTCGAAGCGTAGAGATTCACGACCGGCCGGCCGGCGAGATGCAGCGGCGCGGTGAGCGGGGCGGTCTCGAAGGTGAGCACATCGGGGCGACCGTCCACGAAACGCTGATCGTGCACCAGCCAGGTGCGCCACGAGTCCTCGTCTCCCGCGACGAACGGCCGCGGGGTAAAGGGCACGGGCTTGGCGGGGTCGGATACGTACTCTGTGTAGCGGTCTTCGCCGGCCGCGGGCGCGTCGAAGGAGAGCTTGCCGCCGGCCTCAAGATAAATCGGCCTGGATTGGTTCGGGCAGCCGGAGTCGCAGCTTAGCGGCCAGCTCTTGAAGCGGTCCCAGCGATTCTCGCCGGTGTTGTAGACCAGCACCGGCGGCGTGTCGGCCTTCGGTGCGCCTTCCACAAGATATTGCTTGAAAAATGGCAGCACAACGTCGCGCCGGTACTGAAGGGTTGTATCGCCGGTCCACTTCAGCGGGCCGAGCGACCAACCCAGCCTGTTGATCTGGC
The DNA here is from genome assembly GCA_049677625.1 of Occallatibacter sp. Taxonomy (GTDB): domain Bacteria; phylum Acidobacteriota; class Terriglobia; order Terriglobales; family Acidobacteriaceae; genus Telmatobacter. The sequence continues at coordinate 4,109 of JBAUCP010000519.1, forward strand.
TGTGGAACCACGGGCCCATCACCAGAAAATTCATGTCGTTGCTGGTGTCTTTGGGCTCTACGGCGGCGTAGGAGTGGTTGGCGCCCCACATGTCTTCCTGGTCCCATAGCCCCTGCTCCCACAGGACGGGCACCTTGAGCGGAACTTTTGCGATCAATTTATCGAGGGCCTGCTCCTGCCAGAAGGCGTCGTAGGCCGGGTGCTCCGCGACCTTGTGCCAGAAGGGAAGCTGGTCGAGGCCTCCGTAGCGCGCGAAGTCGCCCGCGGAGCCCTGCTCGAGGAAGTTGGTGTAATCGTCGTAGTTCAGGCGCGGAATCGCTTCGCCGGCGCCGCGCACGGTGGTCTGCTCGGTGAAGTAGTCGAGGTTGATCTGGCGGAATGCGCCGTAGTGGAACCAGTCGTCGCCCATCCAGCCGTCGATCATGGGGCTCTCCGGCGCGGCCACCTTGAGCGCGGGGTGTGGATCGAGGAGCACCATTACGACGGTGAATCCTTCATAGGAGGAGCCGATCATGCCCACGCGGCCGTTGCACTCGGGGACGTTTTTGACCAGCCAGTCGATGGTGTCCCAGCCATCGGTGGTGTCGTTGGGGCCGCTGGGATTGAGCGGGCCGGTGGGCGGCGGCGTCATTACGTACTTGCCCTCCGAGCCGTACTTGCCGCGCACGTCCTGAAAGACGCGGATGAAGCCGGCCTGGACCCAGACGTCGTCGCCCACCATCATCTGGCCGGCCAGATAGGGCGTCACCTCCGCGTGCAGCCGATCGGCGGCGTCATAGGGCGTGCGGGTGAGGATGATGGGGGCGTGTGTCACGCCCTTGGGGATGGCAATGACGGTATAGAGCTTGACCCCGTCGCGCATGGGGATCATCACCTCACGCCGGGTGAAGTCGTAGCCGTTGTGCGGAGGCGTGAAGGTGGCGGGAATGTCCGTCGTCATGGGAGGGGTTTGCGCCTGGCCAAACAGGCGAGAGGCGGCGGCAAGCGTGAAGACGGCGAGAATGACGGAGCGGCGGAAGGTAGGCATGAGAGGTTTTCCTCTGAGAGGATACCGGCGATGCGGCGCCGGAGAGCTTGCAGGATGCAGGCGTGCACGGAAAAACGCGATTGCCGGGCAGTATATCAAGTCCCGGTTCCCTAATCGGAGCGCGGCGGCGCCAATCCCAGGCTGCTGGCGGCCGAGCGGGAGCATATTCCGCGCGCGCTTCCAATCCCATTTGTCCGTCCCGCACCGTCACAGCCCGAAGGGCCACACGCGCTGCACCGTTCCGCTCAGGATCTCTTCATGCTCTTCACGCGATACAAATCCGAAGTGGTCGCGATAAAGCTCCACAATCCGCTGGTAGGAAAGCTGCTGCAGCGATACGGGCCAGTTCGTAGCCCACATCAGACGCTTTGCGCCGAACTCCGCGAGCAGGCGCTTCACCTGCTCCGCGGCGTCCGCGAATGGATAGGGCTGCTTTGAAAGCACCCACATGTCGGAGATCTTGACGAAGACCTTCGGATAACGAGCCAGGTTGAGCAACAGCTTGAGCAGGTCCGGCCGGTCCAGTGGGCAGTCCGCCATGTGATCGATCACCACGGTCAGCTCAGGGGTGGCTTCAATCAGCGGCGCCAGATCGGGAAGCCGCGAGGCCGGCGCAAGAACTGTCATGGGAACCCTGAGTTCATTCGACCGGCGCCAGAGCGGCGCCATCAGCGGGCCGCGTATCCAGTCGCCGTCCGCCGTGGCCGCGGGGCTCAGGCGCACGCCGCGAAATCCTTCTTCAGTGAGCCGGCTCAGATGATCGGGCGCGCCGGGGTCTTCAGGATTCACGCGGCAGACGCCGTGAAACATGGTCGGATAGCGCTTGAGCACGCTGGCCAGGTAGCTATTGTCCCAGCGATAGTGAATCACCTGGATGATCACGGTGCGTGCAACGTGGTTCGCGCGCATAAGCTCAAGGAGCATCTCGACCGGCGCGTCCTGGGCCGGTGGCTTTGCTCCCTGCGCGTAGGGAAACTGCGGGTCGCGCTTGAAGACGTGGACGTGCGAGTCGATCATGAGCAGCCCCTGTTGCGCGGAAACAGGCGGTGAGGCGAACGGCAGCGCGGCAATGCCTGCGGCGGACTGAGCAAGAAAACTGCGGCGGCTGAGCACAGGGAATCCTCGGAAACAAATTAGACAAACGAGCCGTTTGCGATCAATTTCCTCCGACGGGATGCGCTGCAGCCCACGTCTTGTAGTGCGCCAGCACGGCGGCGCCCTCCATGTTGAACCACGAGTAACCGTTGCGGCGCTCACGGCTCAGATCGTTCACGTCGTCGTGGATGGTCTTGTCGCGGTCGCCGAAGATGGGCTTGTCTGTGCCGATCTGATAGTAGCGCGACCAGATGGGGCCGGCTCCCGCGACGGCCACCAGTTTGCGGCCTTCGGGGCTGTTGCGGTCGGCGCGGAAATCGCCGCTGCCGAAGCGAAAGCCGTAGACCTCCACCTTGGTGAACCACGCCGCCGCCGCGTGCACGGCCGCAACTTCGGCAGGCGCAGGATCGGGCAATTGCAGGAAGAACTCCACAATGGGAAAGCTCTCATCGCTGCACAGGGAAGCCATCTCATAGTTACGCGCCGAGGTGGGTTCGAGCGTCAGCGCATCGTACTGCTGCGCCCACGCGGTCTTCACGCCGTTTTCCGCGATCTGCAGTTTGAGCAGGCATTCGATGCCGCGCTCGGCTGCCGGCCCGGCGCGGCGAACCAGCGCAGGGGGTAGAAAGGTGTAATCGGCTGCGCCAGTTGCCACATCGTGCAGAATCTCTACGGCGTGGAGCATGGCGTCGTCGTTTACGGTGATGGCGTCGTGATAGCCGCCTTCGAGCGGCCACACCTGCGGCCATCCGCCGTTGGGATACTGCGAGTCGAGCAGATACTCGACGCCACGCTCCACTGAGGCGCGAAACGGAGCCGCATCCGCATCGCGATGCGCGGCCACGAGCGCCGTGGTCACGCGCGCCAGAAAATTGATCTGCATCCAGGTGGCATCGTTGTCCAGCGTGGCGATGTAGTGCCACTCGGGATCGGCCGGCTTGTCAAAGTCGGCCAGGTCAGGAAAGCGATTGAGGTTGTCGGCGTCGTACAGGTCGCCCGGCGCGCGTGGACCGCTCACCATGTCGATGTTCTTGCTCCAGCCGCCGTCGGCCACCTGATAGGTGACGATATTGCGCGCGATCTGCAAGGCTGCGTCGCTCGAGTACCACTCGGCCGGATGCTCGATGCGCAACGCATAGGCGCCGCGGCCCATGAGCGCATGTTTCGGGCTGGTATTTCCCGCGGCCTTCTGCTCCTCCTGCAGCGTCTGCTTGTCGATGGCCTTCTGTTTCTCCGAGCGATCGAGATATTCGAGCCACGCCTTTCGCTCCTTCCTGGGCAGCGTAGCGATCCGTTCGCGCGTAACCGGCTGAGCAATGACGTTGGTACCGATCACTTTGGCTGAAACCGCGGCCGGCAGGACCAGGGCGGCAATTGAAACAAGAAGCAGCGGAATGCGAGGAAGATTATGAATGCGCATAAGTCGGTTTGTACTCTAGTGGAACGCCGGCTGTCAATCATTGGTCAGACCACTGAGCGTCTCAGCTTGCAGGACCGCGTAGCCGCGCTATGCGTCCAAAATCAGGCTGCAATCGTCTTCTTGACAGCTACTCGTTGCGCAACCGAAGATGGCTCACGGGCGGTCTCTGGACTGACCACTGTAGCCCGAAACGCAAGGCTGAGATTCCCAATTCAGCCTGCGCCGCTCCTCTCAAAGGAACCGATCATGACGAACAGACTTATCGAGCGCAGGAATTTTTTGAAGCAGGCCGCGCAGGGCGCTCTGGCTGCGCCGTTCCTGGCGTCACTGAATTATCCCGGCATTGCCGAGCAAGCGAAACCGGCAAATCAGCATCCCGCCGCATCGACGCACACGGGCCCGAAGGTTACGCTGAATGTGCGCGATCTCGGCGCGGCCGGCGATGGCAAGACGAAGGACACGCTGGCGCTGCAGCAGACGATTGATCGCTGCGCTGCGCTGGGCGGCGGCGAAGTGGTGGTTCCCGTCGGCGACTATCTGACTGGCGCGCTGGCGCTGCACAGTAACGTCGCGCTGCGCGTGGAGCAGGATGCGAGCCTGCTCGGCTCCGGCGACATGACCGACTATCCGCTGACCCAGGTGCGCTGGGACGGCCGATGGATCAAGGGCTACAGCGCACTCCTCTCCGCTGTGGACGGCGAGAACCTGAGCATCAGCGGGCCGGGCAAAATTACCGGCAGCCCGGCGATCAGGGGCCGCGTGGAGCGCGCAACCGGACTGCGCCTGCCCGCGCTGATCGAGTTCACCAACTGCCGCAACGTGCGCGTGGAGAACTGCGTGACCAGCCAGGCAGGCATGTGGTCCATTCATCCAACCTATTGCGAGAACATCACGTTCAAAGACGTGACCATCACCAGCGGCGCGGACGGCATCGACGTGGACTCATGCAGTCATGTGGTGATCGACGGCTGCAATTTCGATACTGGCGACGACTGCATCTCGCTCAAGTCCGGCCGCGGCGAAGAGGGCTACACCATCAATCGGCCTACGGTGGACGTGCGGATCGTCAACTGCACCTTTGCCGATTCGCATTTTGCGTGCATCGGCATTGGCAGCGAGACCTCAGCGGGCATCCGCAACGTGCACATCGAACGCTGCAAGTGCACGGCTGCGCGCAGCCACGCCATTTACATCAAGAGCCGGCCCGGCCGCGGCGCGTTTATTGAAGATATTTACGTGGATGATTTTGATGCGGCTGGCGCGCAGCAGGGATTCTTACGCCTCAACACGCTCAACAGCGGCAAGCAGGATGAGTTTCCCGTTCCCGGCGATGAAGGCATTCCAACGGTTCGCAACTTTCAGTTCTCGAACATTCATGTGACCGATGTGCCGGTGCTGGTTGCGGGAGCCGAGATTCATCCGCGCAAGCCGCTGGTCGGTTTCTCGCTGACCAATGTCACGGGCACCTGCGCGAAAGGCATCGAACTGGCCAACGTGAAGAACGCAGTGATTCGCAACATCAAAGTCACCGGATTCACCGGTCCGCTGCTCTCGATCGCCAACGTGACCGGGACCGGCCTTGCCGGTGCGGCGAATATCGATGTGGACAAACTGCCCAAGGCGCCAGACCCGGTCCCAGCGCCGGCAACACCTTACCAGCTTCACTGATCATGCGGCAGTCCGCGCGTCAATGCGAATCGGGCGCGGATTTTGCGGCGCTTGCCCCGCACGGTTCGCCACTGCACAGTGCGCCGGTGATGCCTTTGCCTTCCGTGATGGTGTAGATGCGATCCACGGCGGGCAGCTTGATGATCTCCTTCGCGCCGGAGGGCCAGTGGATCTCGGCGGTTCCCGCGCTGGTGGCGTCACCCAGGCCGAAGTGCAGACGGCGGTCGTTGGCTGAGATGTAGCTGCCGCTGGACAGCACATCCTGGCGCTGGCGCATGCCGTTGGCGGTCAGGTAGACAGTGGCGCAGGTTGCGTCGCGCGGGCTCTTGGGGCCGCCCACCAGATTCATCTCAACCCAGTGATGATGGTCGGGGTTCACGTTACGCAGCAGCACCGGCGGGCCGTCAATGGGATTGATCACGACATCGATCTTGCCGTCGTTGAACAGGTCGCCAAAGGCCGCGCCGCGCGCCGGGATCACGTCTGCCAGTCCCGTTCCCTTTACCGGAGGAACGTACTCGAACTTGCGTCCCTTTCCGGTTCCGTCCGGCACATTGCGGAAGAGCAGCGGCCGCTCGGCAAACGTAGTGCCCCACTCGTGCTGGTCCACCTGCGGATAGACGTGGCCGTTGACCATGAACAGATCGAGCCAGCCGTCGTTGTCGTAGTCCATAAAGCCATCGCCCCAGCCAACGAACGGAATGGTCGTCTGCGCCACGCCGGCCTTGTAGCTCACGTCGGTAAAGCTGGCGTCGCCGTCGTTGTGGAAGAGCACCTTGTAATCGTCGCCAAAGTCGGTGATGAAAAAGTCGATCCGGCCATTGTTTTCGTAGTCGCCCGCGGCAATGCCCATGGATGCAATCTCGCGCCCGTCGCTGTTCAGCGCAAAGCCGGAGATATAACTCTGGTCGTCAAAGGTGCCGTCGCCTTTGTTGATGTAGAGATAGTTCGGCACCGAGTCGTTGCCGACCACCAGGTCAGGCTTGCCGTCGCCGTTGAGGTCGACAAAGATGGAGGTAAAGCCGTAGTAGCGTTCCTTGTCTTCCACGCCGGCCTTCACGGTTACGTCGGTAAAAGTGCCGTCGCCGTTGTTGTGGAAGAGATGATCGGGCTCGCCGATGAGGCCGCGCGGGCCGCAGTTCACGGCCGCGCCGCGATACTGGCAGAACGAGTAGCCCATGGCCTTGCTGCCGCCGATGGGCAGGTTGTTGCGGTCGAAGTGAACGTAGCCGGCGACGTAGAGATCGAGCAGCCCGTCGCCGTCGTAGTCGCCCCACGCCGAGCCCGTGGACCAGTTGCCGAGGGTTACGCCGGCTTTCTCTGCAACGTCGGTAAATGTGCCGTCGTGGTTGTTGTGATAGAGCCGGTTCGAACCGTAGTTGCCCACAAAGAGATCGGGCCAGCCGTCGTTATCGTAGTCGGCAACCGAGCAACCATAGCCCCAGCGGTCGTTGGTCACGCCGGCTTTGGCGCTCACATCGGTAAAGGTTCCGTCATGATTGTTGTGAAACAGCGCGGCATGCGGCGGCTCTTCCTTGCCGTCGAGCGCGTCGAATGTCGAGCCGTTCACCAGGTAGATATCGAGCCAGCCGTCGTTGTCGTAGTCGATCAGGCAGACGCCGGATCCGTTGGTTTCAACAATGAAGTTCTTATCCGGCGAGCCCATCTTGTGGCGCCAGCCGGAGAGCCCCGCCTGTTTCGTGATGTCCTCAAAGATCGCCGGGCCTTTGTCGACGAATCCGCCCGCGGTGATGGGCCTCTTCTCCGCGTCGTATACCGGAGCCGCGGCCACGCCTGAGGCAACGCCCCCGCCCGCGCCGCCCTGCTGCGGCTTGGGCGATTCCTGCTGCGCGCGGCTGACGCCGGTAAAAAATAATGCCAGATAAGTAGCGCAGGCAAGAATACGACGAGAGTGCAAAGAGAGAATCCTCCGCAGGCCAGTGTAGCGTATCCGCGCGGCGCCGGCGCTTCAGGACTCCACGTTCAGGTAGAGCCGGTAGCCTTCATCGTGAATTGCTGCGAAAGGACGCAGCGTAAG
>JBAUCP010000520.1:0-7364 GCA_049677625.1 Occallatibacter sp.
GCTCGGGGCGGTCAGCAGTTCGTGCGAAATGTTGTGTCGATTTCGTCATTCGAGCACACTCCTTACCGGCGGCTGACTTCCACTATTTTCCCGAGACTCAAGCAGCTTCGACGCCGCTTGAGGCAGATCGATCGGTAACTTGCCGGCGTTGACCTGGACCATGTGACCCGTCCAAGCGTCCTTCCACTGATGCCGTCTATGAATCATGGGTGATTGCCGCCTCAATGAGGTCCATCATGGAGTGCATAAGAAATTGATGTCCTTCCTGAATACGCGCCGTAGCCAGATGAGGAACGACCAGTGCGCAGTCTGCCAAGAGAGCGGCTGATCCACTATCGCGCCCGAGAAATATAACCGAAGTGAGTTGTAGTTCGCGGGCGGTTTTAAGGGCCTTGAGAACATTCTCTGATTGACCACTGGTACTAAAGGCGACCAAAACGTCCCCCGGTTTACCGAACGCTTGGACCTGGCGGGCGAAGACGTCCCCATAGGAGAAGTCGTTCGCAATGCAAGTCATGACCGCTGAGTCGGCTGTCAGCGCGAGAGCTGGCAACGCAATGCGGTTGTCCCTGTATTTGCCAACCAGTTCTCCAGCCAGATGCTGCGCTTCGCTGGCGCTGCCACCATTGCCGCACACTAGTAACTTGTGGCCGCTCTTAAGTGATGAAATGCAATATGCCGCTGCCTGTTGTAGATCGTGCTCAAGAGCCCGCATCGAATTCAATATTTGTATCGCGTCATTGATGGACGATTCGAAAGCATTTAGCGCCACTGACGCGAGCGGGCTCTCTTGCGGCTTATCGGCCACGTTGGAGACCCTCCAGGGCAACGCACACCGCAGCAACATCCCCGACCTGCTCACCGAGCGCAGCCGGTACGATCCTACATACGCTCGCCGAAAGAGCCAACGCTTCTTGCATGACGACCGCGCGTGCCGGTCCGAGCAACACCTCCCCCATTCGGAGGGCCAATCCTCCGACAACAATGCACTCTGGGTTAAGCAAATCGATGAGAATTGCTATTGCGTCGCCCAGTCTCTCTCCGGTTGTGGAAATAATGCGCTTGGCGAGGTCATCTCCGGATTGCGCCGCATCCCAGATCTCGTGGGCGGAGATACCATGACCGTTCCTGCCATCGAGCACATGAAGGAGAGTCTGTTTCCCACTCGCGCCAGCCTCGTCGATGGCACTTCTCGCCGCTCTTGCCATTCCGGCCCCACTTGCCCAACCTTCAACTGTTCCAGACTTGTTGTGTCCTATCGGTCCGAATCTCGTGAGCCGAACATGGCCGATCTCGCCTGCCAATTGCGAAGCACCGCGGTAAAGCTGGCCGTTCAGGACTAGGCCGGCTCCAATCCCAGTGCCCATGGTCAGGTAAATCATGTTTTGAGTTCCCTGAGCGGCGCCAAATCGGCGCTCAGCTAGGGCGCCGGCATTTGCGTCATTTTCCAAGAAACACTTGGCCCGAAACTCACCCTCAAGAATGGATGTGATCGGGACTTCCTTCCACGTCGGAAGGTTAGGAGGTTGTTGAATAATGCCGTTGGTCGGATCCAATGGGCTTCCACAACTCACCCCAATAGCACTTAGATCGGATACTTGCAACTGTTGAGAGGATAGCGCTTCGTAGATGCACTCTTTGATCCGCGCGAGTGCATGCTCGGGACCGCCCGCAGGATTCGTGGGAAAGGCAAGCCTCTTGATGACCGCCGGTGGTGTCGACGAAAGTACAACGGCGGTTTTCGTGCCACCAATATCGACTCCACACACAACTTGCTCGGACATTGCGCACTATGCTCCCGCTCTAAGGTCTTCCGACGACACCTGAAGCTTGTTTAAGTCATTCAAGGCACGGTCGGGATATCGTTAGCCCGTATGGTATGCCCGCCTCGCAACGCTGTCAAGAAGTGACCGCTACCGAGATTGTGAGGTCCGCTCTGCGAAACGAGAAACGGTACAAGAACCTCAGCCATTCGGACACGGGAGCGAACCCACTTTTGTTAAAGGTGCGCCTTCACTCAATGTCTTTCGCCGGGTCCGGGGTCAACCTGGGAGTATGCAAATCAAGCAGAAGCAGAGCGGATTTGCTTCCTCGCCCTCAAATCTGGTCTTGCGATTCACGATTGGACACCGAAACAGCCCATACTGAAGGAACGTTCTTCTTGGCGCGACCTTTCAAATGCCGGCCAGCTTTGCCGAAACCCCAGATTCGCGAGGCCTGCGGACTGAGCCGCGTTTGTCGTTACCCCTGCGGCCGCTCCGGGCGAGGATCATGCTAACCACAGTCGAGTCTTGCCGCCGCTCGGAAAGACCACGGGTTTCAACTCCTCGGCCAGGACGAAGCCGAGCCTGAATGCTGGCCGGGCGGTTAGGCTGCCGGCTGAAGTCTTGCGCAGCCAGGTTCGTAAAGAGAGGATCAATTCGGAGCCGACGCGTAGGCCCGCATGCGGGGAGATCTGGTGGTTCCATCGAGCGCAGGGCGGCCAGGCCGATTGCCGACGTAAGGTCGGCATATGCATCGGGGCCGCTGAAGAGCTGCCTTGACAAGACAATAATGGATTGGTATGAATGGTCTTCGAAGCGATGCAGTACGTGGGATAACGATACCCTTTGATCCATTTTACGCTGGCGGAGAGCGCGCGGCGTTTGCGTTGACTTCATGCTCTAGAAAAATGCTTGTGAATTGATAAGAAGGACCATTCAGGAGATCACGCATGCAGGACGCAGCCGATGGAACGCGCCCCGGCGCAAAGATGGTCGATCCAGGGATAACGCGAAGAGGTTTCTTGCAGTCTGCTACAGCTGCTACAGGATTGGTTTTTGCGTCCTCAGCGCGCGCAGAGCTCTTGCCGTCGATTCTGGCAGGCTCTGCCCAGGCAGCCAGTCCCAAGCTCAGTTCCTTAGTGAGAATATCGACTCCGGACAAGTCGATCGAAGAATCGTTTTGGATCTCCGCCCGGCTGACCAACAGAATGCGTCAGTTGGCCTGGGAGCATTATGGAAAGGATGGCTGGTTTGCTGTTTCAGACGGCAAGACACAGCCGCAACACGGATATGACCCGCGTGACTTTCGCTACGGCCCCAAATGTGCCGCCTATCTTTACGGGGACGAACCGGCGTTTGCCAATGAAATGGGCAAACGCATCTTCCAGGACGAGACCGAGCCGAACGACGGCCGCATTCTCTGGGACCCGACAGGACAGACCGCCATTCACTTGGCCCAAGTCTCCAAGCATTTTTCCGACTACATAGTCTACGCGGGGCAGGATGATCTGATCCGCCAGAACTGGAATCGTCTTACCCAGATGGCTCATTGGGCGCTTGGTTACTACGATCGCAATAGCGATGGCTTGCTTGAGAACGGCCCGCTCATGCCCAACAACTTCTGGGCATTGCTGGTTGGAGAGGCGTTTAACTTTCCCACAGTTAAAAACTGCGCAAATGACGTAGTCGTTGTCGCAACGATGGAAGTTTGCGAGCTCCTGGGGATTGCGGGCCTCTACGCGGCGCAGCACGACCTGCCGGAGGCTGCCTGGCTCTCTGCTCGATCCGCACAGTTCCATGAAGCCATTGAGACACACGCCTTCGACACCGCCGCGCAGTACTACTACCTGCTGCGACGGACCGCGGAAAATCGCTGGTATCACAGCGTTAACGGAATATGTGAAGACAGCCGCGAACTGGATGTAACACCGTACTACTCCTCCATTGTGAGCGGTGATTGGTCGCGGGCCGTACGCGTGGCAGAGTACGCCCGAGAGGTATTGCTCGACTACAAGATATTTCCCATGCCATTGCAATATCCGACCTATAGCTGGGTTAGCCCGAACTACACTGACCCCTTCACTCATATTCCGGGCGGTGCATGGGAAGAGGCGTACTACAACTGCGTGCGTGCCTGGTCCCATTGCCGCATGCTTGACGCTGTGTACGAGGCGGTGCGGCGGCGCAGCGAGGCCCAGGTGCGCGATCAGGATTGCTGGGAGTCGTATACCCAAGACGGCCATCCGCACGGACGCGACCGTTACGGGATCTCCGCAGCCGCTCATGTCAGCGCAATCATCGAAGGGCTGTTTGGCATCGTTCCTACCAGCTTTGGATTCGATGAGGTGGACATCTCGCCGAACCTGCCTATCCATTGGGCCGGCGCGGCTCCGGCGTCCATTCAGGTTGCGCTGCCCGACGGCGGCTTCCTGAAATACACATGGTCCTGCGATTTGCAGGCGCGAACAATCGATCTGGTCTTCGAATCAAACCGTGAGCGAAAGGGCAATTTCCGCATCTTCGTTCCGGGGCCGGTTGCAAATGTAAGTTGGAACGGTCAACCGATTCGCGGCGTTGAATATGATTCCGCTGTTTATGTCAACCACGGCATGTTCATCTTTCTGCACAAGCCGCTGCGCCGCGACAAACTCCACATTGAGTTTGGCGGCTGCGATTCCCGGGGCTTGCCTCCAGCCTCTTGTGGAATCCTTCCTTGAACTCACAATATGCTTGCGATGGAGGGTCAATGTCTCTTGCGAGTTGTTTTGCAGCCACAGGACTCCCGTATGATCAGCTCAGTTGGAAGCACGATTCGCATTGATTCCCGTGGACCATTCTCGTTGAGACGGTCCAGCAACAAAGACGCCGCTCTCCTCCCAAGTTCGGCAATCGGTTGTCGCACGACGGTTATAGTGGGATTGACTAAGCTGGCAGCGTCGAAATCGTCAAAGGAAATCAATGCCATCTTGTCGGGTATCCGCAGGGATCGCTTCTTCAATTCACGAAGAACTTCGATCGCGAGTACGTCGTTAATCGCAAAAATGGCTGTAGGAACAGGCATTGAGTTCAACGCAAGGCTCAAATGATCTGAGAGAGTCCCGCTCAGCGGCCCAACCGTATAAATGCGGATGGGGAGCTTGGCGTTGCGCATTGCCAGAGAGTATCCGGTGACCCGCTCCATTCGGGTGAATATCGTCTCATCATCAGCCACGCACAAAATGTTGCGGTGTCCGTGAGCTATCAGGTGTTCAGTGACGAGGACAGAGGCAGCCCGATTGTCCACCAGGAGCGCGTCGACATCGACATTCTCCAATGGCCGATCCAAAGAAACAATCGGGACCCCAGATTTCTTTGCTTTCACAAAATGATCGTTCTTCGTCCCGCTTGGAATAACCATTAAGCCGGCAATCTGGCGTTGTACCATTATTTCGGTTTCTTGGCGCTCTACATCCTCTCGGTGGGCCGATGCGGCCATGAAGGTTAAATAACCAGCATTCCAAGCAGTTTCCTGGACAGCGTTTGCGCATGCGGCGAAGAATGGATCTGCCAAATCTGGAACGATAAGACCGAGGATGTGAGCGCGCTGACCTTTGAGTACGCGGGCAGCTTCATTTGGTTCATATCCTATCCGTTCAATTGCGGCGCGTACCTTGCGTTCCGTCTCGGGAGTGACCTTTCGTGAGCCGTTGACCACACGAGACACAGACATCACCCCGACTCCTGCCACCTTCGCGACATCTGAAAGCGTCGGCATCTTTTTCCTTCCTCGCGTTGTGGGAGCGGGCATCTTTGATGGCCAATTCCACAACAATCATCGTACTATGGCGTCCTATCCTTATGTGCGCGACTGAAGCATTTGAAGACGGTCTTCTTCGATCCTGAGTGAGATGCATCAGTCCAGGGATTCTTCAAGACGGCTTCTGATCGTCGCCACTCTGAGTGCCACAGTGTGCGCGGTATCTTGTGCTCGAAGCCCATCGCTCTGCGATTTACGGCAATCGTATTGGTCGTGCTAATTGGCGCTAAGTAAACCGTGGACACGTAGCCAATTCGCGAGAAGTGCCAGCCAAGATGAGAGAACAGGATCCGACTGAGCAAGCCCGAAGCCGTGATCGCCATGTTGATAAATGTGCAACTCCGCCGGGACACCGGCGCGTCGCAAAGCGAGATAGAAGTTGATGCTGTTCTCCGGCGATACCCACTGATCGTCGTTGCCATGAACAAGAAAAGTTGGAGGAGTTTCTACAGTGACGTGTTTATCGTTGGTTAGATATTGCATAACAGCCGGATCGGGATGGTCCCCGAGCAAATTTACGAAAGAGCCTTGTGATGCTTTTCCCAATGGATCTATCACGGGATAGGTGAGAATCATAAAATCGGGCCGATCACTGGCGCGGTCAATTACGTCTTCGGCAACGGGGTTGCCGCTGTCGAAATGAGTGCCCAGTGTAGATGCAAGATGGCCCCCCGCGGAAAAGCCCCAGACACCGATCCGATTTGAATCGATGCCATACTCCGTGGCGTGAGTCCGAATCCAGCGCATTGCCCGAGAGGCGTCCCAGAACTCGATCGGATAATGATAGCGTGGCCCCACGCGATAGGAAAGCATGAAGGCCGAGATGCCAAGCTTATTGAGCCACTTTACGCTCGGCAACCCTTCCTGAACTACTGATAGCCCCGAGTACCCGCCGCCTGGCAACACCAGAATACCCGTACGGTTTTCGTGTCCAATGTTCTTAGCGGCGGGGAAGAGAGTCAGGTGAGGCTGATCGCCGGCGGCATTGCCCAGTGCGCCCGGAGCGCCGTCCGGCCATAGCAGCACGGATTCAGATGGTTCAGGTCGTTGTGTCCAGAGAGCCTGATTGCAAACAGACAAGAGCAGAATGACCAGTGCGCGTCGGAAGGGTACCATGATGAGATTCCTAATGGGAGCGAAATGTGTTCGGACTTCGTGTGTCGATCGTTACAAACGTTCTGCCGCTGCTCGTTCCTCGAATGGGCCAAACGGGTCCAGAAGAATATGGACTGGCCGAGGGCGCTGAAATCGGTGTACTCGGAGCCGAATCATTCTCACTACTGGACGCCGAAGAACAGTATCTTCGCCCCCGGCTTATCGAATTTTGCTTCGATGCTCGCGCGACCGGCGGCGTCTGTCGCCACCTTGACGCCATCGCTCGTCCAATGCTCGGCTGCTACCTTATTGCTCGTAACATACCGGAATGTGCCCGGCTCCGTAGCAAAAATCACTACTGCGCCCCGACCTGTTGTCGCAGAGATCTTCTCGTGAATCTCGGGACTGCCGGAAACAATTCCCGTGACTACGGGATCGCTCTCGGTTATATCGTCCCGCACCTGCTTATACTTGGCGAGTATGCCGCCTATGAATTCGACACCGGAGTTTGATACGCCCAACAAGTCCCCCCAGATCCCATTTTGGCCAAGAATGAGCGACGCAACACTCTGCTCCTGCCACTGTTGCGGATCGTCAGGAAAATAGTGGGTGAGAAATAAAATGGACGGAACCCATTTATCGAAGGTCAGCGGTGACCGCGCAATCCAGGTGCGCGCCGGTCCCTGGTTGAAGAACAGGTTTGAATTTGA
>JBAUCP010000521.1:0-4953 GCA_049677625.1 Occallatibacter sp.
GCACTGACTGAGATGGCGAGCTCAGTGGCGGAGGTGGCAAAGCACACCGAAAGCGCCAGCAAGGCGGCTGGCCGGGCCTCCGGCTCAGTGCGGAAAGGCGATGAGGCGGTTGCGCTCACAGCTGCCAAGATGGCGGAGATCACCGAGCAGTCTGGCGCGGTTGCGCAGAGCATCGAGGATCTGGCCAGGCAGTCGCAAGATATTGGCCGCGCGGCGAGCCTGATTCGTGAAATTGCCTCGCAGACCAACCTGCTGGCGCTGAATGCGGCCATTGAAGCGGCGCGCGCGGGCGAAAACGGGAAGGGATTCTCGGTGGTGGCCTCAGAGGTGAGAAAGCTTGCCGAACAGACCAGCGGGGCCACCGGCGAGATTGAGGCGATGATCGTAAGCGTGCAGGCGCAGGCGCAAAATGCTCTCGAAAGGGCGCGCGGCGAGCGCGACCATGTTGCCGAGGGCGTGGCTCTCACCGAGACCACGCGCGAGTCGTTCACATTCATCCGTGAGTCAGTCTCCGCGGTCGATGCGATGATGGAGCAGATTGCCAGCGCAACGCATCAGCAGGCTGCCACCACCGAAGAGCTCAACCGGAGCCTCAATGAGATTGCGCAGCTTGTCGGGCGTTCGGCGGCCGCAGCGCACGAGTCGTCCGATGCCTGCGCCGACCTGAGCCAGCTCTCCGAGCAGATGCACAGCCAGCTCTCGCAGTTTCAACTGCCGGAGGAAGGCAACAGCAGTCCGCGGCCTTTCCAGCGCGAATCGCGCGCGGCCTGGTCGTTATCGCCTTCGGTTGGGGATTGACACGGAATCCAATCGGGAATCAACCTGAGCGGACGCCTTTTTGAGAGGCGCCCGCGAATCCCATCAAGCAGACGCGCGGCTTGCAGTTTTTTGAGATGCGCCGCGGCGCGCGGACCCGGTATAGTTTTCTGCATGAGACAAGCAATTCTTTGCCTTGCGATTGCCGGCATGATGCTGGCCGGCAGCGTGCGCGCAGGTGCGCAGATGGGCGGGATGCCGCCGATGGACGGAATGCAGATGATTCCGCCGCCCGATCAACTGCCCGTGTCCGTGCGCATGACCGGGATAGGCAACTCCCATATCACGATCAAGGCCAATGCGGAGGCGCAGGCCTGGTTTGACCAGGGGTTGAGCCTGCTCAATGACTTCTGGGATTACGAGTCGGCGCGCGCCTTAGAGCAGGCAGTGCGCACAGATCCCAACTGCGCGATGTGCTACTGGGGGCTGGCGGAGGCGCTGGAATCTCGCGGCCCCGAGGAGAAGGTCTACTCCGACAAGGCCCTCGCTGAAGCGGTGCGGCTGGAGGGCAAGGCGAGCAAGACGGATCGGCTTTACATCGACGCGGCGGTTGCCGAGTCGCACGAGAAGGACGACCACACGGCGTCCATCGCCATCTATCGCAAGCTGGTGAAGAAGGAGCCAAAGGATATTGAGGCGCGCATCTTTCTGGCCAACGCGGTGGAGGATGGGTTCGACGACAACGGCGAGCCGAAGGCAGGCGAGAAGGAGAAGATTGCGATTCTGGAGGGCGTGCTGAAGGATGCGCCGAACGACTCAGCCGCGAATCACTACTGGATTCACGCCATGGAGCCGAGCAATCATCCGGAGCGCGCCATTCCAAGCGCCGCGCTGCTGGCGAGCCTGGCGCCGACGAGCGGCCACATGGTCCACATGCCGGGGCACATCTATTACCGCGTGGGTGACTACGCAAGCGCCGACCGCTGGTTTGCGGCCTCGACCGAAACAGACGAGCGCTACATGCGCGAGCAGCACGTGAGCGTGGACGAGGACTGGAACTACGCGCACAACCTGATGTACGCGATTGCCAACCTGATGGAGCAGGGGCGGCTTGCGGATGCAGATGCACTCTCAGACAAGCTGGCCGGCGCGCGCGGACAGCTCTCCGCAACGCTCTACGTGTGGAGCGCGCGGGATCAGATGTCGCGCTTGAGCCTGCGGCTGCCGGTTGCGCTGCGCGTCGGCGACTGGAACGGCGTGCTGGCGATGCTGGATAACGCCAATATCACCGCGAGCGAGAAGACTGCGAATCTGCGCTTCCTGAAAGACGAGCTGCGCGACTTCGCCGCGGGCATGCTGGCGCTCGATCATGGCGATCTTGCCGCGGCGCAGGCCGCCTCAGCGGAGATCGACGCGGGCCTGTGGCGGCAGGAGCAGGAAAACAAGGCTGCCGCCGATGCAGCCAAGCAGAAAGCCGCGGCGGCGAAACCGAATGCCGCTTCCGCTCAGCCGGTGACGGCGCCATTGAATCCGGATGCCATGGCAGAACCACTGATGCGCGCGCTTAACGTGGCCTCACTGGAGCTGCGGGCCGGCGTGGTGCTGCTCCAGGGAGACTCGGACTCCGCAAAGAAGATGTATGCGCAGGCGATCGCGGCAGAGAAGAAGCTGGGCTACCACGAGCCGCCGTTTTACATTCGTCCTGTGGCCGAGACGGAGGCGGAAGCGCTGCTGCGCGCGAAGGACTATGCGGGCGCACGGGCAGCCTACCAGGCTGCGCTGCTGGAGCGGCCGCAATCGGGATTTGAGCTGTATGGAATTGCGCATGCGGATGAACTGGCCGGAAACTCAGCGGCAGCGCAGGTTGAGTATCGCACCTTCCTGAAGGCCTGGCCCTCAGCCGATGCGAAGCTGCCCGAGGTGGTGCACGCGCATGGTGCGTTGGGAGACGCAGGGGTTGTGGCGGCGAAGTAGAAAGGATCTCGAGCGCGCTTGGGATTCGCCCTGCGATTTGGTCTCCTGCTCGCGTCTCTGCGAAACTTGAATCATGGCCTCTCCGCTCCCGGCGCTCATCTTCGACCTTGACGGAACACTCACCGACTCAAAGCCCGGCATTCTGGGCTGCCTCAAGAAGACGCTCGAAGAGCGCGGGCTGCCGGTTCCGGACTCGATTGACCGCTTCATTGGCCCTCCCGTGGAAGAGTGGGTCACGTATCTGCTTCCGGAGGGAACGCGGGAAGAGCATGTGGCTTTGGCCCGCGACTACCGCGCCTGCTACGGTCGCGAGGGGTGGTCAAACAACTCAATGTTTCCCGGCGTGCGCGCGATGCTTGTCGAACTGCGCGAGGCGGGGTTTCCACTCTACGTGTGCACCTCAAAGCATGAGCACTTCGCCCTCCGCATCATGGACGCATTCGAGCTCACGTCGCTGTTTGCGGCCATTTACGGCGACAAGATCGAGTATGCAAGCCATATTAAGGCCGATCTGCTGGCGCGCGTGCTCAGCGAGCGCTCACTGGACAACGAGTCTGCGTGGATGATCGGCGACCGCAGCTTCGATATCGAGGCCGCGCACGCCAACCGTGTCCGCTGCCTGGCGGCCGGATGGGGTTACGGCTCAGCGGAGGAGTGGGCGCAGGCCGATGCTACGGCTGCTACTCCGGCCGATGTGATTTCACTCGTCTCGAATCAGTCTTCAGCACAGAGAATTGTGCTGGCCTGAAGGGTTTCAAGCGAATCGGGATACGTTGGACGCGGCGCGCAGGCGCCACAAATCTTCACAGAACCCGCATTGCCGGGCGCGCATCCAAGAGAGTGCGGCGGAGGGTTCCGTCGCAGGGCTCTGCGCCCAAGGAGAGGACAATGTCCACGCATACCAGTCAGGAATCGAAAGCGGCGAAGGCAAGCAATCCGGATGGCTTTCAACCGGAGCAGGTGAAGGATCTTTCCAGCGTTCTGAACGCGCTGCTGGCCGACGTCTTTGCCTTGTACCTGAAAACCAAGAACTTCCATTGGCACATGAGCGGGCCCCATTTCCGCGATTATCATCTGCTGCTCGACGAGCAGGCCGCGCAGATCTTTGCCATTTCCGACGATATTGCCGAGCGGGTGCGCAAGATCGGCGGAACGACCGTCCGCTCCATCGGCCATATCGCCCGGCTGCAGCGCATTGCCGACAACGATCAGGAGTTTGTGCCGGCGCGCGACATGCTGCTCGAACTGCACGGCGACAACAAAGCGCTGGTGGAGAG
This sequence comes from Occallatibacter sp., assembly GCA_049677625.1. Classification (GTDB taxonomy): domain Bacteria; phylum Acidobacteriota; class Terriglobia; order Terriglobales; family Acidobacteriaceae; genus Telmatobacter. Next base: position 4,008 of record JBAUCP010000521.1, read on the forward strand.
CCTGCGCAGCGCGCATGAGGTGGCCGGCCAGGCCAACGACTACGCCACCACCAGCCTGATTGAAGTGTGGATCGACGAGGCCGAGCGCCGCGCCTGGTTCCTCTTCGAATCCACTCGTTAATCCTCTTTCGAATCAACCTTTAGAACCCTCGATTCCGCGGCAGCGGCGTAAGCATCGTTGCCGCGGATCGATCGAATGCCTGCATGCGCTGTTCTTTGGCTCGTCTTCCCGCCCGTGAAGGCTTGAGCCGGCCCGCTACGAATCCCGTCCGCAAAAGACTGTTTCCGGTTCGCGCAACGCGCTGGCTGCAATGGGACTGCGAGCTCCAGTACGTCCGCACAAAACAGGTAATAAATTAACAATGCGTTCAAAATTCGCGCGACCCATATCATCAAGTTGTTGATAACAATATTCGTAAATAAATTGATTGACAACCGTATTTATCGTGAACTACCATAGTGACGGTAACTACTGACTAAAAGGAGATACCATCATGCGTCATATCCTCGCTGGTAGCATTCTGCTCTCATCCTTCCTCCTCCCCGCTGCGGCTGGCGCCATGCAGCCGTCGGACGATGTCTCCGCCTCAACCCAGCCCGCCCGTGTCAGCACTGGCGTAACCGCCCCAACGCTGCTTAACTCCATCGGGATCACGCTTCCCGAGGGACTTCCAAAGGATTCCATTCCGGTCGACGCTCAGATCGGCCTCACACTCACCGTGGACGCAAACGGCAAGCCCCAGGACGTTCACGTTGTGAAGGGCATCAATCCCTTCTGGGATTCACGCGTTGCCGATGCGGTCAGCAAGTTCCATTACCGCCCCGGCACCATCGACGAGAAGCCGATTCCCGTCGACATGAACCTCACCGTCACCATCGCCCGCTAAGGCTGCTCCGACTGCCATTACGATCACCGGGAGTCCATCCCTGACGGCCCGCTTGCGTC